>CAINEC010000030.1 GCA_903847585.1 uncultured Bacteroidota bacterium | reverse complement strand
CGGAATAATTACACATTCATCAGCAGCAGCCATTAACTCCTCCGAAACACCTCTTTGCTCTTGTCCCATGACCAACGCAATAGGTTTATCAAACGTTAAATCAGCAATGGATTTACTAGCAGCATGCGGAGAGACCGCCACGATTTTATAACCATTGTTTTTTAATGTTTGAATACAAGATTGTGTTTTATCAACGCCATCATACCGATTCACATTTACCCAATTCAACGACCCACGTTGAATTTTTCTAGCACCTCGAAAAGGGAAATCACCTTCAATCAAGTGAATATTCTGCACACCAAAACACTCTGCACTTCGACAGATTGCACTGATATTATGCGGATCTACCACCTGATCCATTACCACCGTGATAAAATTCGTCCGCTTGGCAAGCACCTCTTTTAATCGAAGTATTCGTTCCGCCTGAACAAATTGTTCGAGGTAGGTGAGGAGGTCGGGGGAGAGATGTGGCAATTTGATAATTTGAAGATTTGAAAATGAGATAATTTGCTAATTTGCTAATTGGACAATTTGATGATTTGAAAATTTGAAGATTTGTCCCGATAGCTATCGGGATTGATAATTTGATAATTTTCTAATTTGACGCTTCTATGGAGCTATTTTTATTTCGCCCCGCTTGGGCTATGGATATTATTAATTGATTCTTAGAGCTCCGTAGGAGCGAAATAACAATTGAATGATTATATAGTTATTGATTGAGCTCCGTAGGAGCGGCACCTATGTCATCGAATAGGTATTCCGATTTATATTCTATTTCATTATGAATTAAGAAGTCGATATACTCCTCACGGAAAGTAGTTTTTCGATGGTGTTCCTCCTGAACGCTAATATAATGACACACCAAATTTATCTGTGACGCACCTACAGAAAAGGCTCCGAATCCATTTTGCCACTCGAATTTCCCAGGAACTAATCGCTTTTCATTTATCCATCTCGATGAATTAGCTTTTATATCACGAACTAAATCGGATAAATTACAATCAGGTTTTATTCCTAACAAAATATGAATGTGATCTTCAACACCATTAACAATCATTAATTTCTGTCCTTTGTTTGTGATAATTCCAGTTATATATTGAAATAATTCATCACGCCATGATTTGGAAATGACACACGCCCTTCGCTTAACGGCGAATACTACATGAATGTAGAGCTGGGTATAGGTGTTGGCCATAATTAATATTACGCCCCGCTGGGGCTACGAATCTAACGCCCCGCTGGGGCTATTTATATTGCGCCCCTAACGGGGCTATTTATCTTACGCTCTTAAGGAGCTTAAGTTGTTACATATTTCGTCTGTACTGACCACCAACTTCGAATAATGATTTGGTGATTTGACCGAGACTGCAATATTTACTTACTTCCATCATCACTTCAAACATATTTTTGTTTTGAATAGCCGTGACTTGTAAATCGCGAAGTAAATGCGCCGCTTTATCTTGATGCGCCTTATGCAAATTATTCAACATGTTAATCTGAAATTCTTTTTCTTCCGTTGTTGCACGAATAACTTCTTTCGGTGTTACCGTCGGAGATCCTTTCGATGATAAGAAAGTATTCACTCCGATAATCGGATATTCACCTGTATGCTTTAACATTTCGTAATGCAACGATTCTTCCTGAATCTTTCCACGTTGATACATCGTTTCCATTGATCCTAATACACCACCACGTTCTGTAATGCGATCAAACTCTGTCAACACTGCTTCTTCAACTAACTCCGTTAATTCTTCAATGATAAATGAGCCTTGCAACGGATTCTCATTCTTCGCTAATCCTAACTCACGATTAATGATTAACTGAATAGCCATCGCACGACGAACTGATTCTTCTGTAGGCGTTGTAATCGCTTCATCGTAGGCATTCGTATGAAGTGAATTACAGTTATCGTAAATGGCATATAATGCTTGTAACGTTGTGCGGATATCATTAAAATCAATTTCCTGCGCATGCAACGAACGACCTGATGTTTGAATATGATATTTCAACATCTGACTTCTTTCATTCGCGTTGTATTTTAACTTCATTGCTTTCGCCCAAATACGACGAGCCACACGTCCGATTACTGAATACTCCGGATCGATACCGTTACTGAAGAAGAAAGATAGGTTGGGAGCGAAGTCGTTGATGTTCATTCCGCGACTCACATAGTATTCTACGTATGTAAATCCGTTAGCTAATGTAAATGCTAACTGTGTTATTGGATTAGCACCAGCTTCTGCAATATGATATCCAGAGATAGAAACCGAATAGAAATTACGAATCTTATTCTGAATAAAATATTCCTGCATATCACCCATCAAACGCAAAGCGAATTCTGTCGAGAAAATACAAGTATTCTGCGCCTGATCTTCTTTCAAGATATCCGCCTGAACAGTTCCTCTTACTTGTGCAATCGTATCTGCTTTAATTTTCTGATACACATCGGCAGGAAGAACTGCATCACCTGTTACACCCAACAACATCAAACCTAATCCGTTATTACCTTCTGGCAATGGACCATTGTAAGTTGGACGAGGTAATCCTTTCTCTTTGAAGATAGTATTTATCTTTTCGTTAACGCTATCCGTTAGTCCGTTTTGCTGAATGTAAATTTCACATTGCTGATCGATAGCTGCATTCATGAAAAATCCGGTTAACATCGCAGCAGGACCATTGATAGTCATACTTACTGATGTTTTAGGGTCAGCCAGATTAAATCCGCTGTATAATTTCTTCGCATCATCTAAACAACAAATGCTCACACCAGCATTACCAATCTTACCGTAAATATCCGGACGATAATCAGGATCGTGACCATACAATGTAACCGAATCGAAGGCAGTGCTCAAACGATGAGCAGGCATGCCTAGTGATACATAATGGAAACGACGATTCGTTCTTTCTGGTCCGCCTTCACCCGCAAACATACGCGTAGGATCTTCGCCTTCACGCTTGAATGGGAATACACCAGCGGTATAAGGAAATTCTCCTGGTACGTTCTCTTGTAACATCCAGTTTAACTGTTCACCCCAAGCTTCAAAGCGAGGAACAGAAACTTTTGGAATACGAGACTTTGATAACGACTCATAATGCGTTTTAATCTTGATTTCTTTATCACGCACTTTGAAGATGTAATAATCATTTTTATACGCTTGAATTTTAGAACTGAAATTCTCCAGCATCTTTCGATTGGTTCCATCTAATTTCAATTCCCACTCTGCATACGCTGATTTTAAAACATCAATTGCTTTGTCTTTATCAGCCACCTTCAAATCAGAAAGCGCATCTATTGCTTTGTGAATGCCGAATAACTTTTGTGCAACTTCGGATTGATCTTTTGCCCACTTATCATAGGCACGATTATTCTCAGCAATCTCACTTAAGTAACGTGTTCTATGAGGAGGGATGATGTAAATCTTCTCCGACATTTCATCTGTCACTTGAAAAGAAGAAACTAGTTTACCATTCGACTTCTGATTCAGATGATCCATGATTGCTTTGTACAAGCGGTTCATTCCTGGATCGTTGAATTGAGAGGCGATAGTACCGAATACAGGAAGCGATTCATCATCGGCATCCCATAAATTATGATTGCGTTTAAATTGCTTTTTCACATCACGAATCGCATCTAATGCACCGCGCTTATCAAACTTGTTTAGGGCAATGATATTCGCGAAGTCGAGCATATCGATTTTCTCTAACTGCGTCGCAGCTCCGTATTCAGGAGTCATTACATAGAGACTCATATCGCTATGCTCAGTAATTTCAGTATCACTCTGACCAATACCAGAAGTTTCTAAAATGATTAAATCAAATCCCGCAGCCTTTACAACTTCAACAGCTTCTTTCACATATTTGGAAAGAGCTAGATTACTCTGACGTGTTGCTAACGAACGCATATACACGTGATCGATATTGATGGCGTTCATACGAATACGATCGCCAAGCAAGGCTCCACCAGTTTTACGCTTTGAAGGATCTACGGAGATGATAGCGATGTTTTTATCTTTAAAATCGACAGTAAAGCGACGAACTAATTCATCTACCAAAGATGATTTACCTGCACCACCAGTCCCTGTAATCCCTAATACAGGAGTTGAGGAAGCATCTGAAAGCTTTTTAATTTCAGGATGTAATTTGGCAAACTCATCAGGATTATTTTCAGCGGCCGAAATCAAGCGAGCAACAGCATAATGATTTTTAGGAGAGATAGCAGAAAGTTCATCCTTTAAATTTTGTCCCGTTGCAAAATCACACTTCTCCAACATATCGTTAATCATGCCTTGCAAGCCCATCGCGCGACCATCATCAGGATGATAGATTCGAGAAATGCCGTAGTCATGCAGTTCTTTAATTTCTTCGGGAAGGATAGTTCCGCCGCCGCCGCCAAAAATGCGGATATGTCCACAACCTCTTTCCTTCAACAAATCGAACATATACTTGAAGTATTCCATATGTCCGCCTTGGTAAGACGTCATCGCAATTGCATTCGCATCTTCTTCGATCGCACAATTCACTACTTCGTTTACACTACGATCATGACCAAGGTGAATCACCTCAGCACCACTGCTTTGCATAATACGGCGCATGATATTGATAGAAGCATCATGTCCATCGAAAAGAGAGGCTGCGGTAACAATTCTG
>CAINEC010000029.1 GCA_903847585.1 uncultured Bacteroidota bacterium | reverse complement strand
TCGTTGCTGGAAATCCAATTCAACAATTCAGATTTTATTTCTCCCTGTGCTTTTTCAAGAGCAGTAATGAGAAGATATGTTTTCTTATTAGCTAGGATATCCCCTCCTACCTGTTTGCCAAAATGGTCAGCATCGCCATACACATCAAGAATATCATCTTGTAGTTGAAATGCTATTCCTAGGTTGACTCCGAAATCGTACAAGTGATTAGCGTCTGATAAACTCGCATCAGCTACCAAAGCCCCCATTTTTAATGAAGCACCTAGAAGAACGGCTGTTTTCAAACGAATCATATCGATGTATTGATCAATGGTCACTTGATCCATCGATTCAAAATCCATATCATATTGCTGGCCTTCACAAACTTCGAGAGCTGTTTTTGTAAAAACCTGCATAACTTCTTTAACAGATTTTGTAGGGGCATTCATTACTAACTGGCACGCCTCTACGAACATGGCGTCTCCTGCCAGGATTGCTATATTCGAATTCCACTTTTCATGCACTGTTGGCTTTGATCGACGGAGTGGTGCATTGTCCATGATATCGTCATGAAGCAATGTAAAATTATGGAACACCTCTACACCCAATGCTGGAGGGATAGCAGCATTAACATCTCCTTTGAAGGCATCACAGGCCATTAGTGTAAGAATGGGACGCATACGTTTACCACCGAGTGATAACATATACCTTACAGGATCATATAGGCCTGAAGGATTTTGAGGAAATTGAAGATTATTTACAGACTGAAGGATTAACTCAGAAAGTTCAGTAAGTGATTTCATTTAGGCAGTTACAAATTGACGGGCTTCAATTAACTTACGAATACCTTCATCAAGGGTTGTCATTTTTCTATTTAACAACTGACGAGCAACTGTGATATCAGGACACCTTCTTGTCATATCGCCTTCTTTCAATGCAGGAAGAAAAACGATTTTAGATTTAGAGCCTGAAATTTCGATGATTCGTTGTGCTAAGTCGAGGATAGTAATTTCATAATCGCTACCAATATTCACAACATCATTCACGATTTTATCATTGTAGAATGCACTTAAGCATGCATCGATATTATCATCGATATAGCAGAATGTTCTTGTTTGACTACCATCGCCATAAATAGTGATGTCTTCGTTATTTAATGCAGCAGCAAGAAATTTCGACATTACAAAATCTTCGCTTTGCTTTGGTCCGTAGGTATTGAAAAAACGGAAAATTGTAAATTCTAAACCAAACTCCTGGAAATAAGATCGCAAGTAAGCTTCACCAACATTTTTCACAATGGCATACGGCAATCGTGAATTAAGCGGAGTGGTATGTTCATTCTGTGGGAACTCAACTGGCTCACCATAAACTTCAGAGCTAGAAGAATAATAAACACGCTTTACGCCTGTGTTTTTACTTAACGAAAGGATATTACGAATTCCATTTAAATCGTTTAACACCATCACTGGATTTGCGATTGTTCGCTTCACCCCAACAACAGCGGCATAATGAAAAACATAGTCGAAACGGAAAGCATGGAAGATAGAAGAGATTTCTGTAAAGTCATTAACATCTGCTTTAATAAAGCGGACATTATTATAGATTGAAACAGGCAATTTATGCTCTGATCCCGTTAATAAATTATCTACTATAACTACTGAATTCTCTGGATTATCAGCCAACTTTTGTGCTAAGCAACTAGCTACAAATCCTGCTCCTCCGGTAACTAAAATTCTTCTCTGCATACTTTTTTCGCTTTTCAACTAAATTGTAATTTACTGGAATGGGAATGTACTTGCAAATTACAAAAATCAATTAAATTCTAGATCAAATTTAGCAAATATTTGCCATAACCACTCTTTACTAATGGTTCCGCCAATTTATTCAGCTGATTCTTATTGATATAACCCATCCTAAAGGCTATTTCTTCTATACAACCTATTTTCAATCCCTGACGTTCTTCAATTACCTGAACAAACTGACCTGCCTGCATAAGTGAGGTAAAAGTTCCGGTATCAAGCCAAGCAGTACCCTTATCAAGAATACCAACCTTTAATCTGCCGGCCTCAAGATATGCTTTATTGACATCCGTAATTTCATATTCTCCTCGAGGAGAAGGCTTCAAGTTTTTTGCAATTTGAATGACTTCATTATCGTAAAAATAAAGTCCAGGAACTGCATAATTCGACTTTGGATGAGCGGGCTTTTCTTCGATACTGATTGCATGATTATTTGAATCAAACTCCACTACTCCATACCTTTCAGGATCAGAAACGTGGTAAGCGAAAACAACACCGCCATCGGGATTACTATTACTTTGTAAAAGTTGTTGCAGCCCTGTTCCATAGAAAATATTATCGCCTAGAATTAGAGCCACTTTATCATCACCAATAAACTCCTCTCCTATTACAAACGCCTGCGCAAGTCCGTTAGGCACCTCTTGAATTGCGTACTGAAAATTACATCCGAGGTCTTTACCATCACCCAACAGTTTTTGAAACATTGGCTGATCGTGTGGAGTAGTAATAATTAAGATTTCATTTATTCCCGCCATCATTAAAATGCTGAGAGGGTAATAAATCATGGGCTTATCATATACAGGCATTAATTGCTTACTAACAGCCAATGTAAGAGGGTGTAATCGAGTGCCTGAACCCCCAGCTAAAATAATTCCTTTCATCGTTTAAACTAGATCATTTTTTTGAATTTCCAATTCATCGTGATCAATATCATCATCTTCAACATCCGTTTCGAATAATGGCTCTGATAAAAATGCTTTTGTGGTCAATCTTCTTTCTAAACTTACTAAAAATGCAGGAAGCAAAACAAGATTTGATATCATTGCCATTAATAAAGTTGTACTTAGAAGTTTTCCTAACGCTGCCGTACCACCGAAGCCTGATGCAGAGAAGATAAAAAATCCGAAGAATAAAATTACAGCTGTATAAATCATACTCAAGCCAGATTCAAATATTGTATCAGTAACGGCTTTTGATATTGATTTGATTTTACTGTTACGCATTTCATGACGATATTTTGTCAAGAAATAAATTGTTTGATCAGATGCAATTCCGAAAGCGATACTAAAAATTAAAATGGTAGAGGGCTTTAATGCAATATGAAAAAAGCCCATTAATCCTGCGGTAATTATTAACGGAATTAAACTTGGCAAGATGGAAATCAAGATCATTCGGAAAGACATAAAAAGTGTAATCATGATTAATGAAATCAAGAAAATAGCAAGCAAAATACTTTCAATTAAATTCTCGAATAAATATTTATTACCCTTAAGAAAGATCAAACTGTTACCAGTAATTTTTGTGTTATATTCTTCTGTAGGAAATATTGAATCTACTTTAGGTCTAATCTGACCAAGTAGCACATCCATCTTCTTAGATCCAATGTCTGACATCTGTACACTGATGCGGGTTTCCATTTTATTGCTATCGAGAAAACTCTTGAACATGGCAGACTTTCCTTTTTGTTCACCCATATAAGATGACATTTCTGCCAATTGCATTGAACCCGGAAGTATGTAATATTTTTTCTCACCACCTTGATACGACTGATAAGAATATTTAATTCCGTCAACTACTGAAATAGGTTTCGACAACTCCGGCATTTTAGCTAGTTCTTTCTCGAGGCGATTTATTTTTTGAAGCGTTTTAGGATCGAGAATATTAGAACTATCTTTTGCTGAGACACTAAATTCCAATGGTAAAACACCTTTGAAATTAGTTTCAAAAAATTTCATATCGACATACACCGGATCATTTTTAGGAAGGTCGTCAACAACATATCCTACATTATCAAGTTTAGTCATGCCGTAAAGCGAAATAATGGTAATTACAATTACTACGGCATAAACCTTCTTTGTATGAAAGCGCACCCAATTGTTAACGTAGGACAATAGTTTTTGCATGCGAGGCGCTTCCAGATGCTTCACATGCTTCACTTTTGGTGGTGATAAAAAGCTAAATACAATTGGGATAAGAATAAGTGAAATCAACCAAGTAGACATTACGTTTGCCGCAGCCACTAATCCAAATTCCATAAGCAATCTGCTTTCCGTAAAATACAATACAAAGAATCCGATTGCAGTTGTTACGTTAGCTAAAAATGTAGTTAATCCAATACGCTGCACCATTCTCGACAAAGCAATACCCTGTGAATTATGACGCGCATATTCCGTCTGATATTTATTGAGCAATAAAATACTATTCGGAATTCCGATAACAATAATAAGTGGTGGAATTAACCCGCTAAGGATCGTTATTTTATACCCAAGAATAGCAATTGTTCCCAACGACCAAATTACTCCAACAGCAACTACAATCAACGAAAAGAAAACAACCTGAAATGATCGGAAGAAAACAAAAAGTACGATTGCTGTAACTAATACCGCAAGAATCATAAATAATTTCATCTCCTGAACTACTTTCGATGTAATTTCAGTTCTGATATATGGCATACCGCTAAGGTGAACCGCAACTCCATTTTTCGAGGAGAACTCTTTTGCTTTAGCCTGAATATTTCTAACAATATCAATTCGATTTTTAGTATTCAATTTTACTTTATCGAATGTCACTGCCATAATTGAGGCATGCGATTCTTTATTCAGAATAAAGCCATCATAAAATGGCAAATCATTTATGATATTTTGAATACTGTCTAATTCCGCCTGATTTGCTGCAGGACCATCCTTCAACAATTTCATTTCAAACTTTTGAAGTGAATCGTTGCGCTGCAAACAATATAAACGAGCAGTAGAAACAACAGCTTCAATACCATCAACCTTACGAATATCCTCGCCTAACTTCCACCATGCATTATACTTGTTAAGTTGCTGCATAGATGAATCCTGAATTCCGATAAACATAACGGAGCCATCTTCACCAAACTTCTCTTTGAATTGCTGATAAGCCTGATAATCGGGATCAGTAGCAGGAAGAATTTTAGCAAATTCATAAGAAAGCTGGATATGTGTTGCCTGCCAACCCATAAAAGCTGTAATGATAGATATGATAATCAATAACAAATATCGATTGCGAAGAATCAGCTTTGCCAGGCGTTTAAACATAAGGGTAAAAATAGTAATTTTAGGAGAGTTGAGGCGTTTTCAAATAAGTTTTAAAATCTTGCTTTTCAGAATACTAAATGATAATAGAACTAAAAGCCGAATAAACTACCTTTGCCATAACAACATGAACAGGAATTTTCGAGACGGAATAAATTTTATCAGCAAGTTTAGTTTTAAGCGGGCTTGGAATGCCTTTTTGGTTTTATCGTCGTTTTATTATTCGAAATGGACAAAAAAAGCCTCCGACTGGGGATATCCTGTTGCGTTATCCTTTGAGCCTACCACTTCTTGCAATTTACGTTGCCCAGAATGTCCGAGTGGATTACGCTCTTTTACCCGTCCGACAGGAATGCTTGAAAGTGACTTTTTCAGAAAAGTCATTGATGAAACCAATAGCTATTTATGGTATTTAATTTTTTATTTTCAGGGAGAGCCTTATTTGCATCCTGAATTTACGGAACTCGTAAAATATGCTTCCAGCAAAAATATTTATACAGCCACATCTACTAATGCGCACTATCTAACGGAAGCGAATGCACGAAAAACAGTAGAGTCGGGATTGGACAGATTGATTATCTCTATAGATGGCACAACGCAAGAGGTGTATCAGCAATATCGTATAGGAGGAAAACTAGAAAAAGTTGTAGAAGGGACAAAGAATATTGTTAAGTGGAAGAAAGAATTGAAATCGAAAACTCCTCACATTATTTTTCAGTTTCTCGTAGTAAAACCCAACGAACATCAGATGCAGGAAGTAGAAAAATTAGCAGAGGAATTAGGTGTTGACGAAGTAGCTTTTAAAACGGCACAGGTTTATGAATATGAAAACGGCAATGATTTAATTCCTGATAATGAGCACTATTCTCGATATAAAAAGAAGAGTGATGGCACATACGGAATAAAAAATCAGTTGCTAAATCAATGTTGGAAGATGTGGCATTCGTGCGTAATTACCTGGGATGGCAGTGTGGTTCCTTGTTGTTTTGACAAGGACGCATCTCATCCAATGGGGAATTTACAAGAAAGTACATTTAAGGAAGTTTGGAACAGCAATAATTACCGAAATTTCAGAGGTAAATTATTACAATCGCGCAACCAGATTGACATTTGCAAAAACTGTACTGAAGGCACTAAAGTTTGGGGCTAAAAGCCTTCTTACTTTACTGCACGATGGGCTTTTGCTTCCGCCATTAATTCTTCAATCTCTTCTACTTCTAAAGGAATATTTGCCATTAAATCGATTGGCTCTTTTGAAGTAATTAAGATATCATTCTCTAAGCGAATACCTAAACCTTCTTCTGGGATATAGATGCCTGGTTCGCAGGTGAACACCATACCAGCTTTCATTGGCTCATAACGGTTTCCAATATCATGAACATCTAATCCTAAGAAGTGAGAAGTACCGTGCATAAAATACTTTTTATACAACGGCATATCTGGATTTTGCTTTTTCACTTCATCACGATTTAAGAGACCAAGGCCAATTAATTCTTCCTCCATAATCTTACCTACTTCACCGTGATACTTTTCTATTGTATTACCTGGGACAAGCATTGCAGTTGCTTGCTTCATTACACGTAAAACAGCATTATAAACATCACGCTGACGCTCGGTAAATTGTCCGCTGACAGGAATACTACGAGACAAATCAGCAGCATAATTTCCATACTCAGCACCGAAGTCAAGCAATATCACATGTCCATCTTTACACTCTTGGTTATTATCGATGTAGTGTAACACATTTGCATTTGGACCAGAAGCGATAATTGGGGTATAGGCATGCCCGGTAGCACGTTTACGAATAAATTCGTGTGTGATTTCCGCTTCAATTTCATACTCCATTACACCTGGCTTTACGAATCGCAATACCCGACGAAAAGCTTTCTCTGTAATATCAATCGCACGTTGCATCACCTGAATTTCGAAGTCGCTTTTTATAGCACGAAGCTGTGCCATAATTGGTCCTGAACGATGAAAGAAGTGAGCAGGATATTTTGCTTTCATTTCATTCGAAAAACGTAATTCTTTGTAAGGAACTTCACTCGAGAAACGATCATTTTCATTAAGGTTCACATACACATTCATGCAATGATTCATAAGCATAGGAATCACAGAAGGAATATCTTCTGTCCACATGATAGTTTGAATTCCCGAAGCTGCTCTTGCTTCTTCCTTGGTGTATTTATGTCCTTCCCAAACAGCGATATGCTCATTGGTTTTACGCAAGAATAGAATTTCACGGTATTTAGGAAGTGGCGCATCAGGGAAAATCACCAATAAGGTTTGTTCCTGATCAATTCCTGTTAAATAAAATAAATCGGGATGCTGATGAAAAGGATAATTCTGATCTGCAGAACGAGGCATTTCATCATTAGCATTGAAAAAGGCGATTGATTTAGGAAGCAAGTGCGCTTTATAGCGTTCACGATTTTCGATGAATAGTTTATTGTCGATTGGCAGATATCTCATGATTAAATGATTTAAAATTTATCTCACGAAACTACGAAAAGAGCAATAAAAAGCCGGTTCAAAGAATAAAAAATTAAAGACGGACCTTATTTTCGCTTGATTTTTATTGACATTCAAAACCTAAAATGTGCATTAAGTGTTCTATGTCATTGAAATAATAGCACTTAGGTAATAAGTAAGAAAGGTTCTAAATTCTTATAGATTTACTTGTTGCTTGCCTTGTGAAAGTTAAATTTGTGGTCTTCAAAAATCAACTAAAAAATCAGATATAAATTCATTATGAGCAAATTCTTCGAATTTCTGAATTCATCGGTAGGGCGTAAATGGTTAATGGCCCTGACTGGTTTATTCTTATGCTTGTTTGTTGTCGTGCATATGTCGGGCAACTTACAACTATTCAAAAACGATCAAGGGAAAGCATTTAACCAGTATGCGGTTTTCATGACCACCTTCCCTCCTATCAAAGTGGTATCGTATGTAAACTACTTTTTCATTTTATTACACGCTGCCAATGGATTCTATTTAGTTTTAAGAAACCGTAAGGCACGTCCTGTAAAATACGAAGGGAAAAAAGCGGGTGGAGAAACGACATGGTCATCAAAGAACATGGGATTACTTGGATCTATCCTTTTAGTTTTTATCGTTATCCATATGGGACATTTCTGGAGAGAATTTCATTTTACTCCGATGCCAGTTAAGCAATATGTAACGGATATGACCAACGATAGCTTAGTTGATGTAAAAGCATTTCCAGTCGAAGAATTTAAAAAGCCCTTACATATCACTTCACAGCAGTATGAAATTTTAATTGTGAAGGATTTATATGCAGAAGTAGAATCAGCATTTAAAGATCCTTTCTATGTTACATTTTATGTAATTGCAATGATTGCATTATCGTATCACTTAGCACACGGTTTCCAGAGTGCATTTCAAACAATGGGCATTCGCAGAAAGAATTACGAGAAAATTATTAAAAGTGTAGGAACGATTTTCTTCGCGATAATTATTCCTGCTCTATTTGCAGCGATGCCACTTTATTTCTTATTCATTAAACACTAAACAGAAAGAATTATATGAGTTTAGATTCAAAAACACCAGCGGGCCCATTATCAGAAAAATGGGATAGCCATAAATTCAATTTAAAATTAGTTAACCCAGCTAACAAACGTCGCTATGATGTTATCATTGTAGGAACTGGATTAGCGGGTGCTTCTGCTGCTGCTTCATTAGCAGAATTAGGTTATAACGTAAAAACATTTTGCTTTCAGGATAGTCCACGTCGTGCACATAGTATTGCTGCACAAGGTGGAGTTAACGCTGCTAAAAACTATCGTAATGATGGTGATAGTATCTATCGTTTATTTTATGATACCATCAAAGGTGGTGACTACAGAGCAAGAGAGGCGAATGTACACCGCTTAGCGCAAGTGAGTGTGAACATCATCGACCAATGCGTTGCGCAAGGTGTTCCATTTGCACGTGAGTACGGGGGATTATTAGACAATCGTTCATTCGGTGGTGCTCAGGTTTCAAGAACATTTTATGCAAAAGGACAAACTGGTCAGCAGTTATTGTTAGGTGCATATAGTGCGATGAACAGAATGGTGGGTACTGGTCAAATAAAGAGCTATACTCGTCATGAGATGTTAGAATTAGTAATGGTAGATGGCCAAGCGCGAGGTATCATTGCAAGAGATATGGTAACTGGAGAGATTGAAAGACATAGTGCACATGCGGTTGTGTTATGTACTGGTGGTTATGGAAACGTATTTTATCTTACTACTTACGCTCGTGGATCGAATGCAACAGCGATTTGGAGAGCACATAAGAAAGGTGCTTACTTCGGCAATCCTTGCTTTACACAAATTCACCCTACTTGTATTCCCGTATCGGGTGATCATCAATCGAAATTAACATTGATGTCGGAGTCGTTAAGAAATGACGGACGTATTTGGGTACCGAAACAAAAAGGAGATCCAAGAAAGCCACAAGATATTCCAGAAGAAGAAAGAGATTATTACTTAGAAAGAAGATATCCTTCGTTCGGAAACTTAGTACCACGTGATATTGCTTCGCGTGCTGCAAAAGATATGTGTGATAATGGATTTGGAGTTGGTAATACAGGCTTAGCAGTTTACCTTGACTTTAGCGATGCAATCAATCGTTTAGGAGAAAAAGCTGTTGAAGCGAAATATGGTAACCTGTTCGATATGTATAAACAAATCACAGGTGATAATCCGTATAAAACACCAATGATGATTTATCCAGCAGTTCACTACACAATGGGTGGATTATGGGTAGATTATAATTTGATGACTACCATTCCAGGATTATATGCATGTGGAGAGGCGAACTTTAGTGATCATGGTGCGAATCGTTTAGGAGCATCTGCATTGATGCAAGGGTTAGCTGATGGATACTTCGTTTTACCTTATACTATTGGAGATTATTTAGCAGGTGTTGAACGTAAGCCAATTGCTAATGATACTCCTGAGTTTATGGAAGTAGAAGCGAAAGTAAAAGATCGTTTAGGAAAATTGCTTTCAATTAAAGGAAGTAAAACTGTTCATGATTTCCATCGTGAATTAGGTTTGATTATGTGGAACCATTGCGGAATGGCACGTAACGAACAAGGCTTGAAAGAAGGTATCGAGAAAATCAAAGCTTTGAAAGCAGATTTCTGGAATAATTTATTGGTTCCAGGAGAAGCATTAGAATTAAATCAGAATTTAGAGAAAGCAGGACGTGTTGCAGATTTAATTGAGCTTGGAGAATTAATGATGGTAGATGCATTGAATCGTAATGAAAGTTGTGGTGGTCACTTCCGTGAAGAATACCAAACTCCTGAAGGAGAGGCATTACGTGATGATGAAAATTATGCTTACGTAGCAGCTTGGGAGTACAAAGGCGACGGGCAAGCACATCAATTACACAAAGAAGAATTAAAATACGAGAATGTTAAACTTTCTCAACGTTCTTACAAATAACATTTAACCCACCAAATAAAAAATAGCTATCATCATGAGTGGAAATATGAATTTAACTTTAAAAGTCTGGAGACAAAAAAACACAAAGTCGTCTGGAAAATTTGAAACATATCCTGCAAAAAACGTTTCTCCTGACATGTCATTTTTAGAGATGTTGGATGTTGTAAACGAAGACTTAATCAAAGGCGGAAAAGAGCCTATTGCATTTGATCACGATTGCCGTGAAGGGATCTGTGGTATGTGCAGTATGTATATTAACGGTCGCGCACATGGGCCAAACAAGGGCGTAACTACTTGTCAGTTGCACATGCGCAGCTTTAAAGATGGCGACACTGTTATCATCGAACCTTGGAGAGCATCTGCATTTCCTGTGTTAAGAGATTTAGTTGTTGACAGAAGAGCTTTTGATACTATTCAACATGCAGGAGGATTTATTAGTGTAAATACAGGATCAGCACCTGATGCGAATAGTATTCCTGTTCCAAAGGCAAACGCTGACGAAGCATTTAACTCAGCAGCATGTATTGGTTGTGGAGCTTGCGTTGCAGCTTGCAAGAACTCATCGGCGATGTTATTCTTATCAGCAAAAGTTTCTCAATATGCGTTATTACCGCAGGGAAGAGTTGAAGCGAAGCAACGTGTAGTAAACATGTTAAAAGCACACGACGAAGCAGGATTTGGTGCATGTACTAACACAGAAGCATGCGAAGCAGAATGTCCGAAAGGAATTTCTGTAAGCAACATTGCACGCCTGAACAGAGAGTATTTTTCTTCGATGGTTTCAGGTGATTAATTGAAATAAATCATTAAAATAGAAAAGCCCTCCTATTAATTTTAGGAGGG
>CAINEC010000028.1 GCA_903847585.1 uncultured Bacteroidota bacterium | reverse complement strand
TGTAGCAGGATTTCCAGAAATAACAGTTGTAGTTCCAAAGTTCCAAACATAGGTTAGGCCTGCAGGTGTACCATTAACAATATTGCTCAATGTTAATGTATCGCCTTCACAAACTGCCGGTGGCGCTGTAATAGTGACGGTAGGCGATTGCCCTATTGAAATATTATTCGAAGTTGGAAATGATAAACAGCCATGCTCTTGAACTGCTAATCCAACAGAGTAATTTCCAGGATTAGCCCAAGAAATATCAAATGATTGGTTTGTTGAGTTGGTAACAGTTCCAGTTCCATATGACCATCCATAAGTTGCGGAACTACTTGCATTGCCAGTGTAGGTAACAGTTACAGGTGTTCCCGTACAACCAGTTGCTGCAAGACTAAATGATGAAGTTGGGTAATCGTAAACATAAATGGTATCTCTTGCCGTATCTGATACACACCCATTTTCTGAAGCTACTAACCATACAGGTTGAGCTCCAACAGTATTCCAGAATACAGTATTCGTTCCTATGCCTGTTCCAATTACACCCGCATTGTTAGGGTAATTCCAATTGTAATTAGCATTAAATGAAACAGCATTCACTGAAAAGTCTACAGATATTGGATTTGTTCCATCAGTACATCCACTAATGGTACTTACTGTAAATGATGCGGATGGTTTTGGAGAAACCACAATTTGTCGCGTATAAGAACTTGAGCATCCCGTAGGGTGATTTAGTGTTAATGTTACATAATAAGTACCCGGACCATAATTGTGAGAGGGGTAAGTAAAAGGACCTGCTAGTCCATTTCCATTAACTAACGGCGACCCATCACCGTAATCTAAACTAAATGTTGTTAAGTTGTTTGAATAAGTTGAAAAGTCAGAAATGTTTAAGGTAAGTGATCCACATGCAAAAGTGCTATCGACATTAAAACCTGCAGTTGGTAACATGTTTAACGCGCTTCCCCATTTCATATTAAATCCTGAACCCGACTCGCTCGTATCATCAATCATTAAAGCATAAGTTCTTCCAGAGGTAACAGTGACTGGCGGACAAAATGGAGTTGTGTTGCAATTAACAGCGCTCGCAGAAAGTCCGAAAGGAAGTGCAGAGTTGTAAATGTTATTACATGCAACTTGTGTCCCAGGACAACCCGTTGTGATATCATATAAGGCCCAACGGAATCCTCCAATTCCAGTTGGCGTACACGTAAATTCTAAAGGTGCTGTATTCCCAGGTGTGAACTTGTACCACATTTCGCGGTTAGGGGGAGTGGAGAAACAAGAAGGTAAAACAGTGGAGCTATTAATCGAAGAACCAGGGCAGCTAAAATCGACTTTGTTACAAACCTGCACTGCGCTAGCGCAATTAATTCCTGGGCTGACTAATCCTTGAGTTGAGTTTATGCAGAGTGAAAAACTTCCATCACTCACTAATGCCGTTACCGAAAACCATACTTGAGTTCCCGTTGCAATGCTAAATGCGGTTGATGCTGTTCCTCCATTTGTTAGTGCTGCATTACAAACATTTGTTCCACCAATTGCGCAATTTCCATTAGCAACAGTTATAGAAGCTTTTTGAATGGGGGTTGCTCCAGAGGGTATTACTGTTATCGTATTAACTGGTCCTGATGTGATGTAGGTATACCAAACTTCATGTCCGCCCGCTGGCAGGGGAGCTGTAGCGCCTGCATCGCAGGTATTCGAGTAACCATCGCCGGAAGCAAATTGATTCGTACTGGTTAAGCAAATGTTTCCTGTAGCATCGAGATTTATGAACTTAGCATTCGAGCAATTATCGTTAGCTGGTACTTGGGCAAATATTTTTGATGTGATTATCAATAAGGTAATAATCAGTAGGCTGAATTTATTTACCATTAATCTCTTTTTCATTCTTAAATGAATTGGCTTTTAAACTATATTTGGAGTGTAATTTAACAAAGTTAAGCCAAAATTATGGAACATATTAAACAATACATCGAAGAAAATAAAGATCGATTTTTAGCGGAGCTGATGGATATGCTTCGCATCCCTTCTGTAAGTGCAGATTCTAAGTATAAAGAGGATGTGCAGCGCAACGCAGAATTTGTAAAAAACAGTTTAATTGCAGCCGGTGCTGATAAGGTAGAGGTTTGTCCTACTCCTGGTCATCCTATTGTTTACGGTGAGAAAATGATTGACCCTTCATTGCCTACTGTGGTTGTTTATGGACATTATGATGTACAACCTGCTGATCCTCTTGAATTGTGGGATTCTCCTCCATTTGAGCCGGTAATTAAAGATGGTTTAATCGTGGCACGTGGATCATGCGACGATAAAGGTCAGATGTTTATGCACGTAAAGGCTTTTGAATTAATGATGAAAACAAATTCACTTCCATGTAATGTCAAATTCATGATTGAAGGTGAAGAAGAAGTTGGTTCATCACATTTGGGAACATGGATTCGTGATAATAAGGCTCGTTTGAAAGGTGATATCATTTTGATTAGTGATACATCGATCATCGCGAATGATATTCCTTCTATCGATGTTGGTTTACGTGGATTAAGTTATGTGGAAGTAGAAGTAACAGGTCCTAACCGCGATTTACACTCTGGTGTTTATGGTGGTGCAGTTGCTAATCCGATAACTATCTTATGCGAAATGATTGCAAAGATGAAAGACGAAAACAATCATATTACGATTCCAGGATTTTATGATGATGTTGTTGTGTTAACAGATGCAGAACGTGAAGATTTAAATCGTGCACCATTTAGTTTAGACGATTACAAAAAAGATTTAAATGTAGAAGACGTTCACGGAGAAGCAGGATATACAACATTAGAGCGCACAGGAATTCGTCCTACGTTTGAGTTAAATGGAATCTGGGGTGGATATATCGGAGAAGGTGCAAAGACAGTTTTGCCAAGTAAAGCTTTTGCAAAAATTTCTATGCGTTTAGTTCCAAATCAAACTACAGATAAAATTACAGAAATCTTTACTAAACACTTTGAATCTATCGCGCCTAAGTCGGTGAAGGTAAAAGTTACTCCGCATCATGGTGGTGAGCCTGTGGTAACTCCAACTGATTCGATTGCATTCAAAGCAGCGAGTATGGCAATGGAAACTACATTTGGTAAGAAACCAATTCCAACTCGTGGTGGAGGAAGTATACCGATTGTTGCATTGTTTGAAAAGGAATTAGGATTGAAGAGTGTATTAATGGGCTTTGGTTTAGACAGTGATTTGATTCACTCACCAAATGAGCATTATGGTATCTTTAATTTCTTAAAAGGA
>CAINEC010000027.1 GCA_903847585.1 uncultured Bacteroidota bacterium | reverse complement strand
GCCGGTAGATGAAGTCCTTAATAAAAAGGCTGCATCTGACTCGTCAACAACACGTAGGGATTTCTTGAAATTTTTAGGGTTCAGCGTAGCTGCAGCTTCTCTTGCTGCCTGCGATGCTCCTGTAAAAAAGGCGATTCCTTATGTTTCAAAACCAGAAGAAATTACATTAGGTATTCCTAATTATTATGCTTCTTCTTATTATGATGGTACAGACTATTGTAGTGTTTTAGTTAAAACACGCGAAGGTCGTCCTATTAAAATTGAAGGAAACGATTTATCATCTATAACCAAAGGTGCTACTAATGCTCGTGTTCAGGGTTCTGTATTGAGTCTTTATGATAGCGCTCGTTTAGCACATCCTTTAAAAGGTGGTCAAAAGTCAGATTGGAAAACAGTTGATGCTGATATCACAGCTAAATTAACTGCAGCATCTTCCGCAGGAAAGAAAATTGCTATCGTAGCTTCTTCCAATGCAAGTCCTTCAGCTAAGAAAGCAATCGCTGATTTTTCTGCAAAATATACTACTGCTTCATTAGTAACTTATGATGCAGTATCTTATAATGGTATTGTAAAAGGTAATGAAATGTCTTTTGGAAAGGCAATCGTTCCTTCTTATAGCTTTGATAAAGCGGAAGTTATTGTAAGTTTCGCTGCTGATTTCTTAAGCAGTTGGATTTCACCAATTGAATTTGCTAATCAATATGGAACAGGAAGAAAATTAAGAAATGGTAAGAAATCAATGTCGCGACACATTCAAGTGGAAGCTACATTATCTCTTGCTGGTTCAAATGCGGATAGCCGTTACAAAGTAAAGCCAAGTGAATTATCAGCTGCTGTTGCAACACTATATAATAAGGTAGCAGCATTAGCAGGTGGTTCATCAGTTACTGCGTCTGCAAATGCGTTTGATAAAGCTGCTGATTCAGTTGCGAGAGAGTTATGGGCAGCTAAAGGAAAAGCTTTAGTTGTAAGTGGTTCAAACGATCCAAATGAACAAGTATTAGTAAACGCTATCAACAGTATGCTTGGTAGTTATGGAAATACAATTAGCCTTGATTCAGTTTGTAACTTACGTTCAAGTAACGATGCGGCTGTAACTGAGTTAATGCAATCAATGAATGCTGGTCAGGTGGGAGCAGTAATATTCTGGAATTCAAATCCGGTTTATTCAATGCCTTCTATGGCTGAAGCGATCGCGAAAGTAGGAACAAAAATTTCCCTTTCAGATCGTAACGATGAAACAGCTTCTAAGTGTGATTACGTTTGCCCTGACCATCATTATTTAGAGTCGTGGGGTGATGTTGAGCCATACACAAATCGTTATTCATTAATGCAACCTACAATCCGTCCTTTATTCAGTACTCGTCAGGCAGCTGAGAGTTTATTGAAGTGGGC
The DNA here is from genome assembly GCA_903847585.1 of uncultured Bacteroidota bacterium. Classification (GTDB taxonomy): domain Bacteria; phylum Bacteroidota; class Bacteroidia; order AKYH767-A; family OLB10; genus CAINEC01. Next base: position 12,785 of record CAINEC010000027.1, on the reverse strand, counting down.
AGGTGTTCAGGTAGCAGATTATTATACATATGTTCGTGCTAATTGGGAAGCTAATATCTACCCTAAGCAGACAGGTATGACTTCATTTGAAGCGTTCTGGACAAAGTCTTTACAAGACGGAGTATTTACAGCAGCAATTCCTGCAGCAACAGCAGTAACTTTTGCGGGTAATGTTTCGGATGCAGCTTCTAAATTAATGAAGCCATCAGCAGGAACAGATGTAATGCTATATGAGAAGACAGGTATTGGTAATGGTAATCAAGGAAACAACCCTTGGTTACAGGAATTACCTGATCCAATTTCTAAAGTTTGTTGGGATAACTACTTTGCTATTCTTCCAGCATACGCTGAAAGATTAAAAGTATCTCAAGGAAATGTAATCGAAGTAAAAGTTGGTAATACATCTATCAAAGGACCTGTGTTTTTACAACCAGCAATGGCCGATAATACAATTGCTGTTGCAGTTGGTTACGGAAGAACTGCTGCTGGGAAAGCAGGAAATGGAGTAGGCTTCAATGCCTATCCGTTTATGTCGATGGTGAATGGTTCTTTGTCAATGGTTGCAGCAAATGCAACAGTTACTAAAACAGTTGAAGATGATCATACTTTAGCGGCAACTCAAACGCATCATACAATGATGGGTCGTGAGATTGTTAAAGAAACAACTTTAAATAAGTGGCTAAAAGATGCTAAAGCTGGTAACGAACAGGAATTAATTGACTCTCCATACGGAAAGAAAAAGCCAGAAGAATTAGACCTTTGGGCAACTCCTGAAAATCCAGGATTTGATCGTCCGAACCATAGCTGGGGATTAGGAATCGATTTAAATGCATGTATCGGTTGTGGATCATGTGTAGTTGCTTGTAATGCAGAAAATAATGTTCCTGTTGTAGGAAAAGATGAAATCGGTCGTGCTCGTGAGATGCATTGGATCCGTATCGATCGTTACTACAGCAGTGATACAACTAAAGAAAATGCTGGTGAGAAAGGATTAGGAAAGTTAAGCATGTATGGTGAAATGGAAAAACCAGGTGCTGATAATCCAGAGGTATTCTTCCAACCTGTAATGTGTCAGCATTGTAATCATGCACCATGCGAAACAGTTTGTCCGGTAGCAGCTACAACACATAGTAGCGAAGGATTAAACATGATGGCTTATAACCGTTGCGTTGGTACTCGTTATTGTGCAAACAACTGTCCTTATAAAGTTCGTCGTTTCAACTGGTTTAAGTATAGCGACAATGAACAGTTCCCTTATAACATGCAGGATAACTTAGGTAAGATGGTATTAAATCCAGATGTAGTTGTTCGTTCACGTGGGGTAATGGAGAAATGTTCAATGTGTGTACAAAGAATTCAGTATGGTAAGTTAGAAGCGAAGAAGGCAGGTCGTCGACCAGGTGATGGTGAAATTAAAACTGCTTGTGCACAGGCTTGTCCTACTAATGCAATCGTATTTGGTGATTTCAATGATAAAAACAGTGAAGTAAGTAACTTGTTCAAAGATCCTAGAAGCTACCATTTATTAGCTGAATTAAATGTACAACCTTCAGTGTTCTATCAAACAAAAGTTCGTAACAAGAACTAATAATCAATAACAAAAAAATTAATTAACGAAGTAATAATTCGTCTATGCATAAAGAATCGGAACTTAGACCCCCTCTCATTTTAGGAGAGAAAACATGGCACGATATCACAGAAGATGTTTGTCGCCCGGTTGAGTCGAAAGCAAACAAATGGTGGAAAATAGCTTTTACAGTAGCTGTTGCTGGTTTGCTTTGGTGGATCATTTCTGTATCATATACATTGGGAACGGGTCTCGGTGTATGGGGATTAAATAAAACAGTAGGTTGGGCATGGGATATCACCAACTTCGTATGGTGGGTAGGTATCGGTCACGCTGGTACGCTTATCTCAGCAATCTTATTGTTGTTCCGTCAAAAATGGCGTTTATCAATTAACCGTTCAGCAGAAGCGATGACCATCTTCGCCGTTATTTGTGCCGCAACGTTCATCTTATCACATATGGGTCGTCCTTGGGTTGGTTACTGGCCTTTACCATTAGCAAACCAATTCGGTTCGTTATGGGTAAACTTTAACTCACCACTTGTATGGGACGTATTCGCGATTTCAACTTATTTCTCTGTATCAATCGTTTTCTGGTATACAGGACTTATTCCTGACTTTGCGGTAATCCGTGACCGTGCTAAAACAAAATGGTCGAAGCGTATTTATACCATCTTAAGTTTCGGATGGGTAGGTACAGCTAAAAACTGGCAACGTTTCGAAGAGGTTTCTCTTGTACTTGCTGGATTATCTACACCTCTTGTACTTTCGGTTCACTCGGTCGTATCAATGGACTTTGCTACTTCAATTGTTCCAGGATGGCATACAACAATCTTCCCTCCTTACTTCGTAGCAGGTGCGATTTTCTCAGGATTTGCCATGGTACAAACGTTATTAATTATCGTTCGTAAGGTGTTGAACTTAGAAGATTACATTACAATTTACCACGTAGATATGATGAACCGTATCATTTTGATCACAGGTTCAATTGTAGGGGTTGCTTATTTAACAGAATTCTTCATCGCATGGTATTCTGGAGTTGAATACGAACAATATGCGTTTATTAATCGTGCTACTGGTCCTTACTGGTGGGCATACTGGAGCATGATGACATGTAACGTTATCACTCCTCAGTTATTCTGGTCTTCTAAATTACGTGAGAACGTATTCGCAACATTCATCATTTCGATCTTCGTTAATATCGGAATGTGGTTCGAGCGTTTCGTAATCATCGTTACATCATTGCACCGTGATTATGTAACATCAAGCTGGACGATGTATTCTCCAACTTGGGTGGAAGCAGGAATCTTTATCGGTTCAATCGGATTATTCTTTACTTGTTTCTTATTATTTGCTCGTGTATTCCCGGTAATCGCAATGAGTGAATTGAAAACAATTGTGAAGTCGTCTTCAGAAGGAGCTAAGAAAAAATCAAATCATTCAAATCACTAAGACTAACACATATGAGCGCTGCAGAAAAAAAATTCGTTTACGGCATCTTCAATGATGATGAAGTAGTGGTAAATGCTATTGGAACATTGCGTAGTCAAGGACTAAAAGTAAAAGATGTAATTTCTCCTTTCCCTATTCACGGATTAGACCATGAATTAGGATTGGCAAGAACAAGAATATCAATCTGTGCATTCATTTATGGTATGACAGGTTTAAGCTTAGCTTTATTGATGATGTACTACATGAACATTTTCGATTGGCCAATGGATATCGGTGGAAAGCCAAGTTTTGCATTCTACAAAAACTTACCTGCATTTATTCCTGTAACATTTGAAAGTACTGTATTATGTGCTGCACACGGAATGGTAATTACTTTCTTATTAAGAAGTAAAATTCTTCCAGGTGTTGAACCTCACATTATTCACCCTAGAATGGCTGATGATCATTTTGTGATGGCTATTCAAGTGAAAGAAGATACAGACCTTGCAAAAGTTGAATCATTAGTAAAAGCTGCTGGAGCAGTTGAATTTAAATCTTAAAAATCAAACAGCGATAATTCAAAATCCATCGCAACCAAGGATATGAAGATAACTTCCAAAATTCTATACGTAGGAGTAACATCAGTAGTGATGTTGGCTGCTTCTTGTAGTAAAGATCCGAAAAGCCCAGGATTAGAATACATGCCTGACATGTATCGTTCACCTTCTTATGAAGTGTATACTACTAATCCAAACTTCCCTGATAGTTTAACGATGCAGGCTCCTGTAAAAGGAACTATTCCTCGTAACTATACTTTCTTCAATTACCCTTCATCAAATGAAGGCTATGAAGCTGCAGGTAGAGATGTAAAAAATCCGTTGCCAGTAACTGAAGAGAATGTGGCAGAAGGAAAGCGTCAGTATGAAATTTATTGTACGCATTGTCATGGTTCAACAGGACAAGGGGATGGAAGTATCGTAGCAATTGGTAAGTTTCCACCGCCACCATCTTATTCGAAAGGAAATTCATCTCGTGGAGGAGCAATGCGTGACTTAACGGATGGAAAGGTTTTCCACACTATCACTTACGGAATTAACTTGATGGGAGCACATGCATCTCAAATTAATCCTGAAGACAGATGGAAAATTGTAATGTACGTACGTCAATTACAAAACGATAACAAACCTGTTGGTTCAACAACTACAGTTTCTACTGATTCAACAACGGTAAAACCTTAATCATATTTCAATACCGATCAACGACTAATTATGGGACACCATCAACATATTGAGGTAACAAGTACAAAACCATACGAGTTTACCCGCAAAAACAGAATGATTGCAGGTGTAATGATTATTATTGGATTAATAGCAATCATTGCGCAGTTCGCAACTCACCATACTCAAACATGGTCTAATCTTCTAATGAACAATTTTATGTTCATGGGCATGGCGCTTTGCGCAACTTTCTTCTTGGCTGTTCAATATGTAGCTGAAGTAGGATGGAGTGCAGTAATTAAACGTCCTGTAGAAGCAATGGGTCAGGCACTTCCAGTAGCTGGAGGTATTATGATCGTAATTATTTTATTAGGTGGTCAATCTTTATATCATTGGATGGCTCCTGGTATTACAACTCCAGGTTCTGAAAATTACGACGCTATTATCGCAGGTAAAAATGGATTTTTAAATCCAGCGTTTTTCTGGATTCGTGTAGTAGCTTATTTTGCTATCTGGACATACTTTACAAAATTATTTAGAAAAAATTCGTTGTTAAGTGATGAGGGTGATGGTAAAGGATACTGGCAAAAGAATAGATCTGCTGCAGCTAAATTCTTAGTATTATTTGCTGCAACAGAATCTACGATGTCATGGGATTTTATCATGAGCATCGATACTCATTGGTATAGCACATTATTCGCATGGTATACATTCGCAGGAATGTTTGTTACATCAATTGCTGCCTTGGTATTTACAATTACATACTTAAAGTCGAAAGGATATTTACAAGAAGTGACAGAACACCATTTACATGATATTGGGAAGTTCATGTTTGCATTCAGTATTTTCTGGACGTATTTATGGTTCTGTCAGTTTATGTTAATCTGGTATTCAAATATTCCAGAAGAAGTAACTTACTTTATGTTGCGTCAGGATCACTATCGTGGATGGTGGTTAGGTTCTTTCTTCATCAACTTCATTGCTCCTTTCGTTATTTTAATGACAAGAGACGCAAAAAGAAAATTATACTTACTAATGTATATGTCTATCGTTATCTTTATCGGACATTGGATAGATACATTTGTAATGGTAATCCCTGGATCAATGTTAACTGCAGGACATCATGCTGCTGAAGCTGGTGCTCACCACGGACATGCATTGTCGTTAGGTTCTGTTGGATTAATGGAAATTGGAACTACACTCGGATTTATCGGATTGTTCATGTACCTTGTTCAGCATCACTTAAGCAAAGCTCCATTGGTTGCTAAAAACCATCCTATGCTTGAAGAGAGTTTACATCACGCAATATAATACTTAGAAATAAAATTAATAATTCAATATCCCTCAACTAACACTCGATATGAACATCTTGCTCATCTTAGCAGTCGTTTTTGGAACCTTGGTTCTAGTGCGCTTAGCCAATGTAGCGGCTATTGCTTCTAAACTTTCGGGAGAAAACGAAGAAGCAGAACAGGAAAGTGCAAACCGCTGGAACAGTATCGGTATGCTTACATTCTTAATTGTAGGTTTAATTACCATGTTTTATCTTATCAATGCATACGCTCCGCTGATGTTGCCAGTTTCCGCATCAGAGCACGGTGTTGCAATTGATGAATTAATGAACATCAATTGGATTGTTTTATTCATCACTTTCCTAATCACTCAAATCTTATTATTCTTTTTTGCATTCAAATACAAGTTCAATAAAAATAGAAGATCATTCTATTTTCATGACAACAATAAATTGGAAGCAATCTGGACAGTAATTCCAACAATCGTGTTGGCATCATTAATTGTAACTGGTTTACAAGAATGGAATGATATCACGAATAAGTCGGATAAAATGGAAGGTTTGAAAATTCAGATTTATGCAAAGCAATTTGACTTTACTGCGCGTTATGCAGGTGATGATAAAAACTTAGCTAGAACAAACTTTCGACTTATTAACGATGTAAATCCTTTAGGAGTGGATTCGTTAGATAAATATGCAGCTGATGATATCATCTCTAAGGAATTAGTAATGCCAAAGGGTGCAGAAATTGAATTGGTAATCAATTCGCGTGATGTAATTCACTCGGTTTATTTACCACACTTCCGTGTGCAAATGAATGCTGTACCGGGTATGACAACTCGTTTCTCATTTAAGCCAACAATGACAACTGCAGAAATGCAAAAGGAGACAAAAAATCCAAAGTTCGAATATGTTATGCTTTGTAATAAGGTTTGTGGTGTAGCGCATTACAATATGAAAATGCCTGTTCGAGTTGTTGAAATGGCGGAGTACCAAGAGTGGTTGAAAGCACAACCGTTAGTATTCCCTGTAGCAGGCGAATCAACAGCAGGAGCTTCAACAGCAACGGCAGAAGCTTCCGCAACAATGACATCAGGAACAAACTAGTCAATAATAAATTTGTTTAAATAATAAACGAAAAAATAACTTTCTCATGGAAGTGAATCCAAATAAACACATTGCTCACAGTGCACACGCAGATGCACATGGTCACGCTCACGGTCACCACGATCATGATCACGATCACGATGATAATTTCTGGTCGAAGTATATCTTCACAACCGACCATAAAATGATTGCAAAGCAGTTCTTAAATACTGCAATCTTTATGGCATTTCTTGCGATGTTTATGTCGCTTATATTCCGTATGCAACTGGCTTGGCCTGATGCAAAAATTCCTTTCTTGCAAGATATGATCGGTAAGTGGGGAAAGGATGGTAAATTAGATCCAGGTTTCTATCTGGCATTAGTTACTATCCACGGAACCATCATGGTATTCTTTGTATTAACAGGTGGTTTAAGTGGTACTTTCTCAAACTTACTCATTCCTCTTCAGGTAGGAGCACGTGATATGGCATCAGGATTCTTAAATGCCCTTTCATTCTGGTTCTTCGCATTGTCAAGCGTTGTAATGCTTGTTTCTTTAGGAGTTGAGTCAGGTCCTGCATCTGGTGGTTGGACAGTTTATCCTCCATTAAGTGCCTTGCCTCAAGCAATACCTGGTTCAGGTTTAGGAATGACGTTATGGTTAGTTTCAATGGTATTCTTCATCGCATCATCTTTATTAGGTGGTATTAACTATATCTCTACAATCCTTAACTTAAGAACAAAGGGTATGTCGATGACACGCCTTCCATTAACAATTTGGGCGTTCTTCATCACTGCAATCCTAGGAGTATTATCATTCCCTGTATTGTTAGCCGCAGCATTGTTATTAGTATTCGATAGAAGTTTCGGAACAAGTTTCTACTTAAGTGATATTTTCATTGATGGAGCTCCACTTGATCATGCTGGTGGATCGCCAATCTTATATCAACATTTATTCTGGTTCTTAGGTCACCCTGAAGTATATATCGTATTATTACCTGCCTTAGGTTTAACATCAGAGGTGATTTCTGTTAATGCACGTAAGCCAATCTTTGGTTACAAGGCCATGATCGGCTCTATGTTAGTGATTGCATTCTTATCGTTTATCGTTTGGGGTCACCATATGTTTGTTACAGGTATGAATCCTTTCTTAGGATCAGTATTCGTATTCACAACATTATTGGTTGCGATTCCATCTGCAGTAAAAGTGTTCAACTATATCACAACATTATGGAGAGGTAATATTCAATTTACTCCTCAGATGTTATTTGGTATTGGCTTGGTATCTACTTTCATTACTGGTGGTTTAACAGGAATTATCTTAGGAGACTCTGCATTAGATATCAACGTTCACGATACGTATTTCGTAGTAGCTCACTTCCACATTGTAATGGGATCATCTGCAATCTTCGGTATGTTCGCTGGAGTTTATCACTGGTTCCCTCGTATGTACGGACGAATGATGAATAAACCTTTGGGTTATATTCACTTCTGGTTAACATTAATTGGCTTATATGGAACATTCTTCCCTATGCACTTCTTAGGTTTAGCTGGATTACCTCGTCGTTATTATGCATTTACTTCTTATGAAGCATTTGATACATTAATTAATATCAATCATATTGTAACAGTATTTGCAATCATCGGTGGATTAGCACAGTTTATCTTCTTGTTCAATTTCTACTATAGCATTAAATATGGTAAGAAGTCAGTTCAAAATCCTTGGAAGTCGAACACTTTAGAGTGGACTGCACCAGTAGAGCACTTACATGGTAACTGGCCAGGGGCAATTCCTGAAGTTCACCGTTGGCCATATGATTATGGTAAGCCTGGTGCACCAGATGATTTTATTCCTCAAACGGTTCCTTTCTCTGAAACACCTGAGAGTAATACCCCACACGATCATTAATAACTTAATATAGTTTGAGAAGGCACTCTTTGGAGTGCCTTCTTTTATTAAATCCATTTCAAAACCAACTACACCAATGCTTACGTTTGAAAACTCAAAGTCTTTTGCAGATAAATCAGATCTTGAAGATGAATTAGCGTATATACGTAACCGTTTTAATATTCCACAGCATGATGGTAGCGATACCGTTTACTTTTGTGGTAACTCACTAGGACTACAACCTAAAAACACAAGTGTATACGTCAATCAGGAATTAACAGATTGGGCTCAGCTTGGAGTAGAAGGTCATTTTAAAAAGGATACAGGATGGTTTGCTTATCACGAATTAGTACGTGATGCAGCCGCAAGAATTGTTGGTGCAAAGCCAATAGAGGTTGCAGTAATGAATCATCTTACTGTAAACCTTCATCTATTACTTGTCTCGTTTTATCGCCCCACAAAAGACCGTTACAAAATTATTTGCGAAGCAGGTGCTTTTCCGTCTGATCGATATGCATTACAGTCGCAAGCGCGCTTTCATGGATTTGATCCAGAAGATGCTATCGTTGAGTTAGAACCATCCGAAGGAAGTGATCTGATTGCTGAAGAAGATATTTTACAAGCTATTGAAGATTGCGGTGATGAATTAGCGTTAGTAATGTTTGGTGGTGTGCATTATTTCACCGGACAAGTACTCGACTTTAAAAAGATTACAGAAGCAGCGCACGAAGTAGGAGCATATGCAGGCTTTGATTTAGCACACGCTGCTGGAAATTTAAAGTTAGAATTACATCAGTGGAATGTAGACTTTGCAGCTTGGTGCTCTTATAAATATTTGAATGGTGGTCCAGGTACTGTTGGTGGTATTTATGTTAATGAAAGACATGTTAAAAATCCACATCTGCCTCGCTTTGCGGGATGGTGGGGAAATGATCCTGCCACTCGATTTAAAATGCCACATCAGTTTACGCCTGTTCTAACTGCGGATAGTTGGCAATTGAGCAATGCACCTATTCTTGAAATGGCTGCTTTACGTGCTTCCTTTGAATTGTTTGATGAAGCAGGAATGGATCGATTAGTGAAAAAAAGTAATGCACTTACATCGTATTTGAAGTTTGTAATTGAAGATGTATTGACAAGTTTGGGTAAAAGTGATTTGGTAAAAATAATCACGCCATTTACTGAACAAAAACAAGGTTGTCAGCTTTCATTGCAATTTGAAACAGATGGAAAAACGATTTTCGATGCGTTAACTAATAAGGGTGTTATTGCCGATTGGCGCGAGCCCGATCAAGAGGGCAGAGGAAGTGGCGTGATTCGCGTAGCTCCGGTACCGTTATACAATAGTTTTAATGATGTGTATCGTTTTGGACAATTTTTAAAAGAGGCAATTTCGCCGTTATAAAATTGTATAAATCTTGATTTAATGTCTATTTATTATTAACAGATTGAGTTATGTAATTTGGACTTTGAATTATAACTCAAACGCAATAGCATTACAAGAATAAAGTTATTTTGATAGAGAAAAGGGCATGATCATAAGAGAGATAAATTTTTCTCATTTTGATCTTTGTCATATCCTGCAAATTTAAATAAATAATTACGCTTGTTTTGTTTAATTTGGCGGTTGAAATCATATTTCTATCATGAAAAATTTTACTGTTATCGGCTCAGGTCTTGTTGGATCATTGTTAAGCATCTATTTAGCAAAAAGAGGATATAATGTTACTGTTTATGAACGTCGTCCTGACTTAAGAAAAAACAGAATTAGCGCTGGACGATCAATTAATCTTGCTTTAAGTGATAGAGGTTGGAGAGGTTTAGCAGGTGTGGGTATAGTTGATCAAATTAAAAAGGTGGCAATTCCAATGGCTGGCCGTATGATGCATAGCGTGAAAGGTGAATTAACTTATCAGGCATATGGCAAAGAAGGACAAGTAATCAATTCTGTTTCGCGTGGTGGATTAAATTGCGTGTTGATGGACCTTGCCGAAGAGCATGGAGTAAAGATTATTTATAATCATCGTTGTTTGGATGTTGATTTGAAATCATGTTCAGCAAAGTTTGAAAATACAGAGACTAACGAAATTGTTGAAGTACATCCTGATCGTATATTTTCAACAGATGGAGCTTATTCTGCAGGCCGTTTACAATTTCAGTTAACTACGGATATGTTTAGCTATTCTCAAACATATTTGGAACATGGATATAAAGAGTTAACTATTCCACCAACTGCTGATGGAGAATTTGCTATGGATCCAAGTGCTTTACATATCTGGCCAAGAAATTCGTTTATGATTATTGCATTGCCGAATATGGACAAGAGTTTTACTTGTACGTTGTTTTATCCTATGAACGGACCAGAGTCGTTTAAGGCAATCGATACGGAAGAAAAAATGATGAAGTTCTTCGAAGAAAATTTTGCTGATTTAATTCCGCTATCTCCAACACTTAAGCATGACTTCTTTAATAATCCATCTTCGTCGTTGGTAACTGTTCGTTGTTTCCCATGGCGCTATCAGGATAAAGTGCTTATGTTAGGTGATGCAGCACATGCAATCGTACCTTTCTACGGACAAGGAATGAATTGCGGATTTGAAGATTGTGTAGTGTTGAATGAACTAATGGAAAAGCACGGCGATGATTGGGATAACATTTTCGAAGAGTTTCAAAATTTAAGAAAGCCCGATGCAGATGCAATTGCTGAATTGGCATTAGCAAACTTTATTGAAATGCGTGATAGAGTAGGTAATCCTTCTTTTTTATTGCAGAAAAAAATCGAGGCTTGGTTTAATGAAAAACATCCTGATAAATGGATTCCACTTTATAGTATGGTTACTTATAGTCCGCATATCCGCTATAGTGAAGCATTACGAATTGGTAATAAGCAAGAGGCGATTATGCAATCGGTAATGGCTATGGAAAACATTGAACAAAACTGGAACAGCGAAGCGGTTGAAAATAAAATCCTCGCTGCTTTAAATTAGTTTGCTGAGCGGAGCCGAAGCCTCGGGATCGAAACAAACTACCCCAACACCTCAATCAAAGCCTTCGTTTCATCATGAGCACGACGGATATGATTCCTGATTTGAAAAACGCGCGATAAAAGCTTTGTAGTTTTTTCAGTTGGTGCTTCCGATTCTACTTCGTTAAGCATAGCTAACGTTGCCGACATACCGAAAGCGGTTAAATAAGGTTTCAAATAAGAAAGCGCATTGATAATTGGCTCATTATCATTCGTTGTTATAGCGTCATCTAAATTTTTAATGATTAACGGTAATTGTGTATTGTAATCATTGATAATTTTTACAACCGTCTTTTTATTTCCATATTCACCTAATACCTCTGCACGAATAAATACCAGTTCTACCTTAGCGATTTTTTCAACTAATGCATTACTGCCTTTGTTTGCAGACGGATCAATTTTAGGAATGTCAACAGGATTTGTTTTCCCAGTATTGCCTTCCCCTTTTCTAAATAAAAGAAAAAGCAAGATTCCTATAGCTGCAACAGCTATGGATATGATCAATATGTAATTCGTATTGCTATTGGAAGTTGAAGTGGTAGCTGTCGATTGCGTATCAGTGGGATTTTCATTTTCGGGCGTTGCTACAGGAGTATTTTTTTGAGCTTCCAAAGCTTTCTTTAAGGAGTCAACCTGAAACTGCATCTTCGCATTTTGAATGCTATCGGTAATCGATTTTTTTAATTGCGTAAAATAGTTCTCTTGTGAATTATTTCGTGTTTCATGGTGACAAGTAATCATCATGTCATAAACACTTAAACGTTCATCAGTGCTGAGAATATCTTTTCCAAAAATTAAAGCAAGATTCAAATAGTTGATGGTATATCGATAATTTTTTTGCGAGTAAAAACACTTCGCAAGATAAATCATTCCCTTGCTTTTTATTAAAGCATTTTCTGAAGTAATATCTATTTTGCGTAAGCTATCTAACGTGTAAAAAGAATTACGACCATTTCCCGACTCCCAATATTTAACACCACGATCGTAAAGTTGATTTAATTGCTCTACTGATAAAGTGGGCGCAGGTTTTTTATCTTTTTTGGTGCTATGTGAAGCAAAAAGATTTATACCCACAAAAAGGCAAATAATTACTAAAAATATTTTTTTGGAAAACATAGGTGCTAAGATATATAATTATGCAATTTTTTAATCGACTTCACTCGTATTTTTAATTAACAAGTTGAAAATTAGGACTTGTTTTTAGCTAAATGTTCCTACTTTTATTGCACTATTAACGCAAATACAATATTTTATGTTTTTCATCCGCCTAATTTTAAATTT
>CAINEC010000026.1 GCA_903847585.1 uncultured Bacteroidota bacterium | reverse complement strand
TGGCATAAATTTACCAAATTATAATTATCATCCTATTTATTAGATTTGTGAATCTGAATTTATGTGCGGCTTTACAGGATATATTGATAAAAAAGGGATTTACGGAGTAGAAATACTGCGTAAAATGACGGATTCGTTGGTTCACCGTGGACCAGATGATGCAGGTTATGAGGTATTATCGATGGAGAATGGTGTCGCTGCCTTTGGCTTTCGCCGTCTTAGTATCTTGGATTTAAGTGAAGCTGGCCATCAGCCTATGTTCAATCATGATCGCTCTATTGCCATCATGTTAAATGGAGAGGTGTATAATTTTCAAGAGTTAAAACAAGATCTTATTTCTAGCGGTATTTCTTTTAAATCTTCTTCGGATACAGAAGTTGTTTTGAAAGGCTACGAATTGAAAGGAATTGAATTTATTCATTCGTTGGTTGGGATGTTTGCTATTTCTATTTTAGATATTCCAAAGCAGCAGTTGTATTTGATTCGTGATAGAGCAGGCGTAAAGCCATTGTTCTTCTCGAACTACGATGGAAATATTATCTGGGGATCCGAATTAAAAGCCCTGCGAAATCATCCGGCATTTAAACATGCTACCGACGTTAATGCGTTAGGGTTATACTTTCAAAATGGAAATATTCCAGCTCCTTATACCATCTATCAAGATTGTTATAAGTTAGAACCAGGTCATTATATTCAATTTGATTTGTCCAATTTTTCGAGTAAGAATATCAAGTATTGGGATGTAAATGATTATTACAATCAGCCTAATAATACCATCTCTTACGAAGATGCAAAGCAACGCACAGAAAAATTGATGATTAATGCATTTAAGTATCGCATGATTGCCGATGTGCCTGTTGGTGTGTTTCTGAGTGGTGGATACGATAGTACTGCTGTAGCTGCTTTGTTGGCTAAATCATACGGACAAATAAATACATTCACTATCGGATTTGAAGAAGCTTCCTTTAATGAAGCCAATTATGCAGAAGCCGTTGCAAAGGAAATCGGCACTAATCATTTTACAGAAATATGTACCATCGATGCAGCAAAGGATATCATTCCGGAACTGCCACATATTTTTGATGAGCCTTTTGGCGATTCGTCTGCTATTCCAACTACATTAGTTAGTCGCATCGCGAAGAAGCATGTAACGGTGGCCCTATCCGCAGATGCAGGTGATGAATTGTTTGCTGGTTATCCTCGTCATTTGAAAGCAGAATCTTATTTAAAAAAGTGGAATAATAAACCAGGAGCAGTTAAATTGTTGTCTCCTTTTTTAAATGCAATTAATCTGAATAAGAATTTAACGATTGCCAATCGCATAGAAAAGTTGATTGAGTTTATCAATGCAAAGTCAAACGCAGAAGCATTTGATAGTATCAATAAAACATTTACCACTGGTGAAGCAAGACTTTTATTGAATTCAAATTTCAAAGAGCTAAATACCGTATTCAATAGTGGAGAGAAATTCTCTTCAAAGGTATCGCCAATGAATCAAGTGCTCGCAGTAGAATATCAAACCTATTTAGTAGATGATATTTTACAGAAAGTTGATCGTGCTACCATGTCGGCATCACTCGAAGGGCGTGAGCCATTTTTAGATCATCGACTGATTGAATTTGTTGCAACCTTGCCTTTTGAATACAAATTGCATAATGGAGTAGGGAAGCGAATTTTAAAAGATATCGTTCATCAATATGTTCCGAAGTCGTTGATGGAGCGACCTAAAATGGGATTTGGTGTGCCAGTAAAGAAATGGATGAAAGATGATTTAAAACCTTTGTTGATGGAAGTGATGGGCGATGATGCTTTAAAGGGAAATCATTTATTAAATACAACTGCTGTTCGTCAATTGCGAGAGGATTATTTAGCGGGTAAAGTACACGACTTCGAACGCTTATGGTTTGTGTTTACTTATTTGCAATGGTTTAAAAAGTGGGGAAATTAAGATGGGAGTAATCAAACGACAAGGAATAAAAAACACCATTGCAGTTTATATCGGACTCGCAATTGGTTTTCTAAATTTAATTGTAATCCAGCCTTATTTTCTTTCGAAAGAAGAACTAGGGTTAACACGATTGCTTTATTCCTTTTCATTAGTCGTTGCTATGTTTGTTCCATTAGGAATTGGAAATGCAACGACACGATTCTTTCCTGTTTTTAAAAACATAGACAAAAAACATCATGGCTATTTCGGATTCATGTTGTTATTCCCTCTTATCGGATTTGCATTAACCTCATTGGTTATTTTGCTGATGAAAGATTTTATTTTTCATCAATACATGAAAGAGTCGCCAATGTTTCTGGCGTTTTTTCAATATGTGTTTCCGCTAATATTTTGCATTTCGTTTATCTCTGTAATTTCTATTTACTGCAACGCCAATTTTAAATCTACTATTCCTACCTATGTCAACGATATTGGAGTTCGTTTGATGACGATTGCTGTTGTTTCAATTTATTATTTGAAGTGGATTAACCTTGATCAGTTCATTCTTTCATTCGTTGGAATTTATGTTATTCAACTTTTGATTTTATTGGCTTATGTGTTTTTGTTTGATAAACCAGGAATTAAAATCGATTGGGTTACTTTCAAAGAGAAGAAATTCTTTCGTTTGATTTCTTACGGATTGTTGCTGTGGTTTGCTTCTGTTGCATCAATTGGATTAAAATACTTCGATTCGATTGTCATGGGGAAATACATGGCATTAAGCTTCGTCGGAATTTATACAGTAGTAGCTTTTGTATCCACAATTATTGAAGCACCCTTAAACGCATTTGATAAAATTGCTTCTGCTAAAATTGCTTTTGCTTGGGAAGAGAAAAACATGAAAGAGATAGATGATATCTATTACAAGAGTTCGTTGTACATGTTTATCATCGGTGGATTCTTGTTTATTAATGTGAATGCAAATATCCGCGACTTACTTTCATTTTTACCGGAGGGATATCAATCAGCATGGATGGTAGTTGTGATTTTAAGTATAGCTGCTCTGTACAATATGGCAACTGGATTAAATGCAGCGATTTTATTTACCTCTGAAAAATACAAATGGGGTGCAGGATTATTGATAACTCTTGCTATACTAGCAATCATTTTACAGAATGTATTCATTCCCTTGTTCGGTATGAATGGAGCAGCTACTGCAACGGCATTGTCTTCTTTCTTCTATAATACCATGTTGCTTTGGTATGTACACAAGCATTTTAAATTAATGCCTTTTACCAATGAAAATTTAAAAGTGTTGTTTACTATTATTGGACTAGGAATTATTGGATTTTTATTACCAAGTTTTGAAAATAAACTATTGGCTATTGCTTTTAAGTCGGCGTTTCTATCGCTTGCTTATTTCTTTGTTATTTATCGTTTGAAAATCGCGATGGAATTACAAGAAATTGTTTTCGGATTCTTTCGAAGGAAAGAATTATAATTTATTTTTCAATTCTTTGACTTGAACTAATACTCCTTTGTCTTCTTCGTTTTTAGGAGGTGTTCTTTCAATTCTTGAGATAATCGCTTTTGCTTTGTCTACATCTCCATCATCATCACGCAAATAATAGGTGTTCGCTAATTCATAGTGGTATAGCAGAGCAGATTGGTTATACTTAATGGCTTTATTTAAATTATCCACTGCTGATTGATAAGAACCTTCAGGCATGTTACTATAAATAGCTTTTATCATTACCATTTCGAGTGCATTAAATCCAGCCATTACCTGATGCCATTTTCCTAGAATAAAATAGGCTTCCGCAAGCGTGGGTTTTAACGCCACTGCTTTTTCAGCCTCTGATTTCATTTTAATGGAAAGCTTTACCTTTTCATTTATTCCTGCGTAATCTGTAAGGCGTGCGCAAGCAAATGCAATGGTGAAATGCGCTTCTGGCAATTTAGGATTTAAGCGGGTGCCTTTTTCTGCTAAGTATAAGGCTTGTCGATACCATTGCTCTTTATTTTTAATCGATTTTATAAAAGGACCTTCCTTCGCCATGATTGCGGAGGTTTTGCATAAAGCATATGCTTGAGATGAATCTGCTTTGATAATCTCTTTGTAGATCGTTAAAGCTTCAATGGTTTTATTTTGATCTTCTAGTTTCTGAGCCTGATCTAATTTTGATTTAACATCAATTTGTCCATATCCGAAGAATGGAAAAATAAAAGAAGCTACGATTATAATTGCAAAGCGCTTTTTCATAATTGGTAGAACAAATATATCCATCGAAAGTTTTTTAACCTCTTGGGTGAAATTGTAAAATGGCACTTCGTAGATAATCTCTATCAAGGTGCGTATAGATTTCTGTAGTTGTGATACTGCTATGTCCAAGCATCTCTTGCACCGCCCTTAAATCGGCACCACCTTCAATTAAATGTGTGGCAAATGAATGTCGGAAGGTGTGTGGACTAATACTCGAACGAATGCCTGCAATACGCGCAAGATCTTTAATGATGGTAAAAATCATTACGCGCGTTAAATGTTTTCCTCTACGATTTAAAAAAACAAAATCTTCTTCCCCTGTTTGAATATTCAAATGATTACGATACGATTGAAAATATCTTTCCAGTTGACTGATGGCTACATTTCCAATTGGAACAATGCGTTCTTTATTTCCTTTACCCGTAATTTTAATAAATCCCACATCAAAAGAACAACCGCTTAATTTTAAATTGACCAATTCAGATACACGTAATCCACAAGAATACAATGTTTCAATAATTGCTTTATTGCGTTCTCCTTCGGGCTTACTTCTATCGATTGCTGCAATTAATGCATTAATCTCTTCCACCGTTAAAAAGTCGGGAAGCTTTTGCCCAATTTTAGGTCCTTCCAGTAAGGTTGTAGGGTCATCACTGACAATGTTTTCAAGCAGTAAATACTTATAAAAAGCTTTGATTCCAGATATAACTCTGGCTTGACTTCTAGCGGTCATTCCTAATTCGTGAATCCAATTTAAAAACTCCTGTAAAAAATGATAATCTATTTTTTCCGGTTGCACTGTCGACTGGATATAATCAATGTATTGAACGAGTTTTTCAATATCATGCAAATAGGCCTGAATGGTATTCGCAGACAAAGATTTTTCTAGCTGCAAATACCCTTTAAATCCTTTGATATAAGGCGTCCAGGCTTTCATAGTACAAAGTTACATTAATCATAATTGCAAATAGGATTAAATACTATAGGTTTGTTAACTTCGCAATGATGAAAAAGATACTTATTCTGAACGGACCTAATTTAAATTTATTGGGTAAGCGTGAGCCATTAATTTATGGCAGTGGTACGTTTGAAGACTTTTATCAGGGATTAGTTTTCCGACATACGAATGTGCTATTATCACATTATCAATCGAACGTAGAAGGAGAGTTGATTAATAAGTTACATGAAGCAGGATTTGAGTATGATGGAATTATTTTTAACGCTGGTGGATATACGCATACATCTGTAGCGATTGCAGATGCCGTAGCTGCGATTACAACACCTGTGATTGAAGTGCATATTTCGAATGTGTATGCACGTGAAGAGTATAGACATCAAAGTTTGATGGCAAAAAACTGTGTTGGTATTATTACAGGACTAGGCATTCAAGGTTATGAATTAGCATTGGAATATTTTTTAAATCATGCTTAATCAAAAAGAATTTTTCAAAGATTTAAAAGTCGTTGAGTTGGCATCCGTATTAGCTGGCCCTGCGGTAGGGATGTTTTTTGCTGAGTTAGGAGCGCAGGTAATCAAGATTGAAAATAAGAATGGTGGTGATGTAACGCGTGGTTGGAAGAATCCGAAGGAGGAGAGTAGTGAAGATAAGTCGGCTTATTACCATTCCGTTAATTGGAATAAGCAAGTTATATTTTTGGATTTGAATAATCCATCAGATCACAAGCAAGTATTGGATTTATTAAGCGAGACGGATATTCTGATAACGAATTTCAAGAGCGGCGATGATGAAAAGTTTAGTCTAACCTCATCATATTTAACATCAAAATTCCCTTCTTTAATCATTGGAGAAATTGCTGGCTATTCAGACTCAAGCAAAGTTGCTTTTGATGCAGTCTTGCAAGCAGAAACAGGATTTATGTCGTTGAATGGAACGAATGAATCTGGTCCATTAAAAATGCCAATTGCGATGATAGATATCTTGGCCGCTCATCATTTAAAAGAAGGGATTCTTTTAGCCTTGTTACGCAAATCGAAAACAAATAAAGGAAGTGTTATTAAGGTAAATTTATTTGATGCTGCCATTTCATCATTAGCGAATCAAGCTTCAAATTGGTTGAATAGCGAATATGAATCACCTCGCATGGGAAGTCTACATCCTAACATTGCTCCATATGGAGAAACATTTGTAACGAAGGATGATAAATTAATCCTCCTTGCAATTGGTAATGATAAACAATTTAGCTCCTTATGTTCTATTTTAAATGTAAGTGAATTAATTAATGATAATCGATTTTCAAAGAATGCAGAACGTGTTAAAAATAGAAGTGAATTAAATAACCTTATCGCTAATCAATTCAAGTTGGAATCATCAGTTTATTGGATGGATTTATTTAATGCACAAAATATTCCTGCTGGTATAGTAAATTCAATGTCGGATGTGTTTAATATTCCTGCTGCTGAAAAGAAAATACTTTTTCAAACAGAATCAAACGGTGAAATAAGTAAACGAGTAGAAACAATAGCTTTTACAATAAACGATGGAAATTAGAACGCCCAATACTCAAGCGGAATGGGATGCTTATTATCAACTGCGATGGGAAGTATTACGTAAGCCATGGAATCAGCCTGTGGGTAGTGAAAAGGATGCTGATGAAAATTCGTTCTATCATGTTGCTGCATTTGAAGGAGAAAAAATACTAGGTGTAGGATGTTTAAAAATGATAAATGACCAGGAGGCGCAAATCAGATTCATGGCGGTGGCAAATAGTCTTCAGCGTAAAGGCGTGGGTGTTAGTTTGATGAATGCATTAGAAGTTCAAGCTTTTAGTCGCAGAGTCACAAAAGTTGTATTGCATGCTCGCGAAATTGCCGTACCATTTTACGAGTATTGTGGCTATACCATCATCGAAAAATCCTATTTACTCTTCGATAGCATTCAGCATTATTTAATGACCAAAGAAATTTAATTATTCTAAATTTGCACTATGCGCATTGATATTATCACATTACATCCAGCTTTATTAGAAGGACCTTTTAGTCATTCGATTCTTAAACGTGCGCAAGAAAAAGGTCTCGCTGAAATTCATTTAATTGACCTACGTAATTACGCAACGAACAAGCATAAGAATGTAGATGACTATCCGTATGGTGGTGGAGCAGGAATGGTCATGATGGTGGAGCCAATTGCCAATTGCATCGAAGATTTGAAATCACAACGTGACTACGAAGAAGTAATTTATATGAGTCCTGATGGAGAGTTGTTTGATCAACCAATGGCGAATCAACTTTCGTTAAAAGGGAATCTGATAATTTTATGCGGACATTACAAAGGCGTTGATGAGCGTGTGCGTGAGCATTTTATCACGAAAGAAATTAGTATTGGCGATTATGTTTTGTCGGGTGGTGAATTAGCCGCTGCCGTTGTTGCTGATGCGGTTATTCGATTATTGCCTGGTGTATTGAATGATGAGACTTCTGCACTCTCTGATTCTTTTCAGGATAATTTAGTTGCTCCTCCAGTGTATTCTCGTCCTGCAGAATTTAGAGATTGGAAAGTGCCTGATGTTTTATTATCAGGACATGAAGCTAATATCCAACAATGGAGATATGAAGAATCTGTTAAGCGAACGAAAGAACGTCGCCCTGGCTTACTTGACAAAGAATAACAATACTTATTTAAGCAACATCTTCTTTCGGGTGTACCATACGCATTTTGTATAAGCGTTGGCGCGACTTTGCTTTTTTACTTCGCGTAGCATAAAAGAAGAACGAAAGCAGTCCGATAAAGTAAGACGAAAAATAAAGTGTATGCAAATGTGACCACTCATTAATAAACAAAGTGATAATCACATTTAATGAAATCGTACAAAGCACAAGTGCTGAGAATGCTAATGCTACCTGCCCATCAGTTAATCCGAAATAGGCTAGGTTATGCGTTGTATGATCTTTACCCCCTACAAATGGTGATTGTCCTTTAGATAAACGATTAACTACTACTACAGTTGTATCTAAGATGGGTAAAATAAAAATCATTAATGTAGAGCAGAATAAATTTCCTGTTGCAGGAACATTCGGAGAGTAGGGGTCATTCCAGAAATAAATTATTCCAATAGCAGCTAAGAAAACTCCCAAGAACTGACTTCCTGTATCGCCCATATACATTTTTGAAGGATGCCAATTAAAACGAAGGAACGCGACTAATGATGAAAGTACACCAATTAAAACCAAGAGATGCATATTATCGAAGTCTTGGTGAATCATAATTCTGAAAATTGCATTGACGATAATTCCGATAGAAACAATAGTTGTAATTCCATCCATATTGTCAAGCATGTTTATGGAATTCATAATTCCAACTACCCAAAACAAAGTGAAGAAATAATTCATTAATTCATTTGGAAAAATTTTAATGTAAATACCTGATGTGATTAAAATTAATCCTGATAAAAACTGAATTCCGAATTTTAATAATGGTTTGGTATCATATGCATCATCGGCAAGACCGATAATAAATCCAGCACCGCAGGCTAATAGCAATCCAATAAAGGCTGTTTGAAATAAAGGCTTAGCAGGTTCAAAGAGGATGGAGTAGCTTGCTACAGAAAGTAAAAACATGATATAGAAAGTAATTCCTCCAATAGCAGGTTTCGAAAGTGCACCCCAACGAATAATTGTTTCTCCAGAAGTATTGCGTATTCCTAAGGTTTTAAAGAAACGAAGGAATAGTGCATTGACCATTAATGAAAAAAATGTCAGTAATATAAAGTAGATAATATATACCAGATAAATTTTATTTGCCATAATGGTTATCATGCTACAAATTAAAATGGTGAGTTAAATGAATTGAAAGGAGCAAGTTGTATGTCTTTTTCTGATACAATCGGATTTTCAATATTCCATTGAATATTTATATCCTTATCATTCCAAAGTAGCCCCGACTCCGATTCTTTATTGTAGAGGTTAGTGCATTTATAGGAGAAAATAGTTTCATCAGTAAGTGATAAAAATCCATGAGCGAATCCTGATGGAATCCAAAACTGAAATTTATTTTCTTCACTTAATTCAACCATGATATATTTACCATAGGTTGGCGATTGCTTTCTGATATCTACGGCTACATCTATGGCAGCACCTTTAATTACACGAACTAATTTTCCTTGATCATGAGGGGGCGACTGAAAGTGCAATCCTCTTAGTACATTTTTCTTTGAGATTGATTCATTGTCTTGCATGAAGGATGTTGGAATACCATAGGCACTGTACTTATTACTGGAATAAGTTTCATAAAACAATCCTCGTTCATCAGAAAAGACTGCAGGTTTGATAAGAAGTAATCCTTCTATTTCAAATCGATCAACGGTCATATTACCTCTTTTTAGATATCAGTTGTCTGAGTTTGTCAATGAATCCACTTGGCTCATCATCTTCTTCATAATAGCCGTATCCATAACTATAACCATAGCCATATCCGTAACCATAACTATAGCCATATCCGTAACCATATTTTAAGCGGGACATTTCAACACCATTTAGAATTACAGACATATTTGAAATTTTATTTTCATTCATCAGTTTGTTTAACTGAGCAATGAACATTTTTTTCGAATAGTTAGCACGTAGGATATACAATGGATAATCTGCTATTTGTAAAATAGGTACACCATCACTAACGATTCCTACTGGCGGTAAATCGGCGATGATAATATCGTATTTTGTTTTTAAATAATCTAAAAGCTCGGTCATTCGCGGATTGATAATTAATTCTGCTGGGTTAGGCGGAATGGGGCCTGCAGTAATGAAATCCAGATTTGCTAATGAACTATGAATAACACAATTATCTACTGTGTCTTTACCAATTAACAAGGTGCTCATTCCTCTCTCATTTTCAACATTAAAACCAATATGGATTTTTGGTTTACGCATATCTAAATCGAGAATGATAACTTTCTTTCCAGAAAAGGCTACAACACCTGCAAGATTAATTGCATTAAATGTTTTTCCTTCTCCTGAAATAGTGGAAGTTACTGCTAGGATTTTTGGTTCATCTTCATTAGAAATAAATTGAAGATTAGTCCTGATAGATCGAAATGCTTCTGAAATTACTGATTTAGGATTTTTGTCGACTAATAATTGTGATACAGGAATTTCTCTTTTGTATTTCGGCACGATTCCAAGTAAAGCAGCTTCTGTATACTGTCCTATTTCTTCGAGGGAATTAATTTCATTGTATAATAGATAGCGAGTAATGATGATGATAAAACTTATTAAAAAGCCTATCATCAAACATGCACTTATGATTAATGGTCGGTTTGGTGAAACAGGAGGGGTGTTGGGATTTGATTCAACTAAAATTACATGTTTAGGAACATATCCTGCTCTCGTAATTGAGAACTCTGCTTTCTTATCAAGTAGTAATGAATAAAACTTTTCATTGACATTAAATAGACGTTCTAAACGACTAAACTCTGCTTGTTGATTAGGGATTTTTACAAAACGGCTATTCGCTTCATTTAGCAACGAACTTAAATATTGCTTTTGATTTTGAAGGGTTGTAACTTCATTGTTAATCGATTTGAAAATTATTTCTTTCTGATTTTGAATTCGTGTGTTGATGCTCTTTGAAACCTCAGCATTTTCTGTTGCTTGTAATCTGATTTGATCACGCTCATCAATTAACTGTTGCAGTTTTGTCAACTGAGCCAAAAATTGAGCATCCTTTGCAGTTCCTGAAATCGATAATAAAAATTTACCAATATCATTATTGCCTTTAATGTCGTTACTTAATGATTGATAAAGCGAAAGCTGCGTATTAATCAACATTAATTGGTTTTGATAATTTTTATAGTCAGCGGTTACATCTGTAATTGCCTGATCAGGAGAAATAATTTTATTAGATCGTTTAAACGCTTCAATTGAATTTTCGGAATTGCTTAATTCAATATCAATACTGGAAATAGTTTTATCAATGAAGTCTAGTATTTTATTAGCAACTTCAGAATTTTTCTCTACATCATAAATATTAAATTCCTGAGCAAGTTTATTTACAATATCAGATGCTTTAACAGCATTCTTATCTTTTAATTTTATTTGGATTGTTTTAGCTTCAATATTTAATACGCTAACAGCAAGATCTTTTGCGATTTTTGAAATTACTTCCGATTCATTGTTGATGGTAAAAAAGAAAACATCTTTGCTGATGTCTTTTTGCATTTCAATGATGGCATTATAGTCCAGTACATTTATTTTTATGGTCGCTTCTGCAAGATTAATCCATTTGCCAACATAATAATCCTGAACTGTTTTTTTACCTGATTTTCTTGATGTGTACGTTAGTGTTAAAGTGTTCTTGTTTTTAAATTCGACCAAAATAGGATTTCCTAAAATCGATGAATCCTTTAACGTGTAGTCAACAGTAAACGGAGTCTGCTTGTATAGTTCATTTACTAAAATTGAACCTTTCGAGTAGTAAGAAACTTGCAATGGCAAATTACGGACAGCTTTACCAATAATGATTTTCGATTTGATTAATTCAATATCGCCAGCAATCTCGCTATTATTATCGTTGTAAAATCCATTTTTAGAATCGAGACCAAGTACATTTTGTGCATTGTCCTCATTAGCAATTTTAATAACAGAAGTACATTCAAAGACAGGTGCGCTATATCGTAAAATCACCAAAGCTATTACCACCGATAACAACATCAAAAAAGCGAACCATAGCATGTTCTTTTTTGCTATTGTGACAAAAAGTTTGAAGTCAAACTCTTCGTTAATTGGGGATATTTTCTTCTTAGCCAATTTTAATTTTATAAGTTGGATTTAAAATCCGTTAGCGATATTGTAAATCAACGCAAAACTGGTAATAATACCAACAATTGGTGTGATTTGCGTCAACACTTCCTGAGAAATTCTAGGTACTGGTTCTACGTAGATAATATCGTTGGCTTGCAAAAGTAAATTCCCCTGCTTTAGTCCTTCGATAGTTGATAGGTCAATTAAAATTACTTTCGGATTTCTTAAATCACCACGAATCAATTTTATTTTTTTTGCTTTACCTGTATTTGTAATCCCGCCCGCCAAAGCAAGAGCTTCTATTACAGTTGTACTTTCATTATCCAGGTTTACAACTCTTCCTGATCCACCTGTACCGGGGAATACAGTAACTCTTCTATTTACAACACGAATAACTACAAATGGCTTGTTATAAAAATTTGCATACTGCGATTCCAATGACTTTTCTGCTTCACGGATGGTCATACCCGCAATTTTAAATTTACCAATAATTGGAAGTTTAATCATTCCATCGGGTTCAACTAAAAACTGAATATTGGTATTGTTGTTCATGTTGTTCAGTCGAGAGGTAACCGACTCAGCAGAAGTGGTAATATCAATTAGTTTAAATCCATCGTTGGTATAAACACTCATGCTGACAATATCGTTAGTGGAAACGCGGTACTCAACATTTCCTATTGTTTGGTCAACATCATATTCATAGTTAGATGGAACTTTGAACATTACGCTAGGGTTGATATTGCAAGATGAAAGTGTAACGGTAAGCAACAACAACATGACTAGTTTTCTCATAAAATAGCTATTGAATTTATGGAAGCAAATGTAATGAAAAAATGTTCTTTCGGAGGATTTGTATGGTTATCTCTTTTGACTTAGTAAACGCATGTACAAGTCACGGTGATTCTCGACCATTTTCATATAACCAAAGGAATCATTGGCAAACGATGGACTTCGATTGGCCATTTTATTTCTTAAGGTTTCGTTTTCAATTAATTCAAGAAGGTTTTTTGAAAATTCTGCTCTGTCTTCCTTCGGAGATAAAAGGGCTGTTTCGCCTTCAAGGACAATGTCGCTGATACCACCTACATTGGTACTTACCACTGCTTTTCCAGCTGCCTGAGCTTCAATCAAACTTACTGGTGTTCCTTCATTGTTAGAGGTCAGGGCTATAATGTCGAGACCCGCAACAGGAATGTCAATATCAATAATCCAAGATGTAAAAGTGATAGTATTTATCTCGTTGAATTCTGAGTTTGTATTGAAGCTTAAATTCAACCGTTGACAATACTCAAAAACAGCATCTCTATCCTCGCCATCACCTATGATAAACGCATGCACTTTTTTAGTTGTCTGCGACAATATATTTTTCCAGCAATCCAGAAATAACTGATGGTTTTTTATCGGGACAATTCGTCCAATAATTCCTACTGCAATGGTGTCATCGTTGAGTCGATATTGCTGTCGAAATTTACTTCTTTTTGCCTGCTGATTTGTTTGGAATTTTTCCAATTCAATGCCTAAAGGAACAACAAAGGATTTTTTATCAGGAGCGACTCTGAATTTTTTAGAAAGTTCTTCCTTTTGTACGTTGCTGATGGCAATAATTCCGCTGGTTTTTCTAGCTAAATAGCGCTCAATATTTAAGAATATAGCCGTCTTTAGTTTGCCAAAATACCCCTCGAAAACATGTCCATGAAAGGTATGTAAAATAACGGGGACATTGTTATTAATTGCGGCTAATCGTCCAAGAGTTCCAGCCTTGGCCGCATGCGTATGTACGATGTCTGGTTTAAATTCCTTTATGATCGCATCTATTTCTTTGTAGGCTTCTCGGTCGTCTTTCCAGTTTATTTCTCTTCGCATTTTATTGATGTAACGAGGAGTGATTCCCATATTGCGAACGATAAACTCAGAACTTTCTTCGCTATCGTCTTTTTGTCCTGCCAACAGCATCGTTTCATAACCATCTCCCAAATAAGCGGTTAAATACCCTGCTATAAACGTGGGTCCGCCTAAATTTAATCGGTTAATAATCTGTAAAACTCTTGGCATTGAATGGTAAATTGGAGTTGCGAACCTATTCATTTTTTTTGATTGATGAAAGAAAATGCAAAAGGTTAAAAAAATATCAAAAAACAAGGGATTTTTTAATTCAGTTTAATGCATTCGATTAACTTTGCCGTCCTATGTTTGCGCTTCTAACAAAAGAAATAAATAGTTTCTTGAACTCACTGATTGGTTACATTGTAATTGCAGTGTTTTTATTGACTATTGGATTGTTCATGTGGGTTTTCCCTGGAGAGCTAAATGTGATTGACAGTGGTTATGCCAATATCGACTCTTTGTTTTCAATTACGCCATGGGTGTATATGCTATTGGTACCGGCGGTAACGATGCGTTTGTTCTCGGAAGAAAAGAAAACGGGCACTATTGAATTGTTGCTTACAAGACCTTTAACTGAAATGCAAGTGGTGATGGCTAAGTATCTTTCAGGAGTGATTTTGGTTCTGATTTCATTATTGCCAACGATTGTTTATTGTTTTACGATTTATTCAATAAGCTTTCCTGCCGGAAATATTGATACAGGATCAATCATTGGTTCTTATTTAGGATTATTGCTTCTAGGTGCAGGATTTGTGGCAATTGGATTATTTGCATCTGCCATTTCTGATAATCAGGTAGTCTCTTTTATCATTGCCTTTTTCTTATGCTTGCTA
Source organism: uncultured Bacteroidota bacterium (assembly GCA_903847585.1). GTDB lineage: Bacteria > Bacteroidota > Bacteroidia > AKYH767-A > OLB10 > CAINEC01. The sequence goes on along the minus strand of CAINEC010000026.1, from coordinate 13,591 downwards.
TGTTACACAGGATTCGAGTTAGCATCCACATTGAGTGAGATTCCTTATTTGAGTAATATTTTATTTAATCTAGGGGTACATGCACATTATGTCAGTATGAGCCGTGGAGTGGTTGATACTCGTGATTTGATTTATTTCTTTAGTTTGATTTTTATTTTCCTTTTTTCAACACGTACAGTAATTGAGAGCAGAAAATGGTAGACAAGGCAATTAAGAAAATAAATGTTCGCCGCCAAGCTATCATGAACCTCTTGATGCTTTTGGCGATTATCGTCTTTTTAAATGTAATTTCTACTTTTTGGTTTCTAAGATTTGATTTAACATCTGACAAGCGATTTACGCTTTCTAAAGAGAGTAAGCAGCTAGTAGGTAATTTAAAAGATGTTGTATTTGTTAAAGTATATCTCGAAGGTGATTTCGCTCCAGGCTTTATGCGTTTGCGAAATTCAACGCAAGAGATGTTAGATGAACTTCGAGCATATTCAAAAGGCAAACTTGAATATGAGTTTATTGATCCATCTGCAAACACGAATGAAAAAGAAAGAAATAAGTTGTTTGCTCAGTTGTATCAAAAGGGTATTCAGCCATCAACGCTCGAAGAAAGAACAAAAGAAGGTCTAAATAGAAAGTATATCTGGCCAGGTGCATTAGTTACATTTTCGAATCAGGAAATTGGAGTACAGTTGCTGAAAGATCAGTTGGGAGCACCTCCTGAATTAATGCTGAATAATTCAATTCAGAATATCGAATATGAACTTTGTAACGCCATTCGTAAAGTTACTAATCCATTGCGACCGTTAGTTGGTTTCGTTTATGGACATGGAGAGTTAAGCGAAATGCAAACTGCGGATATTTTGAAAACGCTTCAAACGTCGTATGATGTCAAGCGAGTTCGTATAGACAGTACGTTAGGAATTCTTCGTGATTTTAAGGCAATTGTGATAGCGAAGCCGGATTCTGCTTTTAATAATAAGGATAAGTTTATCATCGACCAGTTCGTTATGAATGGGGGTAAGGTTATTTGGTTGGTGGACCCTATGCAGGTTACAATGGATAGCATTAAGAGTACAGGGAACACAATGGCATTGGCTCGCGACTTGAATCTCGATGATATGTTGTTCCGATATGGTGCTCGTATTAATTATGATTTGATTCAGGATTTGAGTTGCTCGATGATACCCGTTGTAACAGGTTATATTGGAAATCAGCCAAAACAGGAGTTAAAGCCATGGTACTTTTTTCCAGTGTTCACTCCAATGTCAACGCATCCAATCGTTAATAATTTAAATTCTATTAAAGGACAGTTTACCAGCTCTATTGATTTGCTTGGCGCGAGTGATATTAAGTCGACCGTGCTATTGGCCTCGTCTCGTTATAGTAAAATATCAACGGCCCCTGCGCGCGTGAGTCTAGGAATTATGGAGTTTAAGCCAGATCCTAAAATGTTTCCGGCTCGCGATTTACCAGTTGCGGTTTTATTGGAAGGTAAATTTACTTCTGCATTTAAAAATAGAATTGCTTCAAAAGAAATTGTTAATAGCAAGGATATCGCTTTTAAAGAGTCGAGTGTAAATAATCAAATGATTGTGATTAGCGATGGAGATATGATTGCCAACGATACGTTGAAGGGAAGTATTGCACCACTAGGCTACGACCGATTTACCAGAAATACATTCGGTAACAAGTCTTTTATACAGAATTGTATTGATTACTTGTGTGATGATTCAAATCTGATGCAGGTGCGAAATAAAGTATTTAAACTGCGTTTAATTGATCCAAATGTATTAGAGAAAGATAATCAGGTTTTGAAAGTGGTGAATGCAGGTGCGCCTGTGTTATTAATTGTTTTGTTTGGCTTGGTGAAAACGTATAATCGAAAAAGAAAATACAATAAGTAAGAGAGCGTATACTATGAAAAATAAATTTTTAATTGGTGTTTTTATCGTAGTTGCTGGAATTGCGTTGTTTGCAGTTTTTAATAAAAAAACTTCCACAATTGTTGGCGACTTACGCGACTTTGCCGTAAGTGATACTGCATCGATCGATAAATTATTTCTTGTCGACAGAGATGGAAACAAATCACTTTTAACTCGTGTCTCAACTGGACAGTGGAAGGTAAATAATAAACACAATGCACGTCAGGAGTCGATTAATAACCTTCTTTATACGATTAAAGCGCTTGAAGTAAAAAGTCCAGTAGGCAAGAACTTATATAATAACACCATGAAGCTGATGGCTTCCAAGTCGGTGAAGATTGAAATTTATCAAAAGGGAAATCTGGTTAAGACCTACTATGTTGGACATCCAACAATGGATAACCTTGGTACTTTTATGTACATCGAAAAATCGACTGTGCCCTACATCATGCATATACCTGGGTTCAATGGATTTTTAAGTACACGATATTTGACTAATGAAAACGAGTGGAGGGAACGGTTTGTATTCCATTTCGATCCGCGTACGATTGTCGGCATTAATATCGTTAATTCAACCAAGATGGATCGTAGTTTTTCAATTGTTAGAAATGCGGATTCAAGTTATGTATTGGCGTATACGCAACCAACACTAAAGCAGGTCCCATACGATGTAGTTAAACTTAGAAAATACCTGGACGTGTTCAGTAATACGAATTTCGAGCGAATTGATAATCGATTAGGTAAAGTGCAGGCGGATTCGATCCTTAAAACACCTCCTTTCGCGAGTGTTTCCATTACTGATGATAGAAACTATACCAAAAATATCAAGCTTTACAGAAAACCCGTAACCGCCTCTTCAAGAAATCAGTTTGATGAAAATACTGGTAAGCCTTTGCTTTTCGATATGGATCGTTTTTATACACGAATGGAAGGGAGTGACGAATGGTTTATTTGCCAGTATTTTCACTTTGACCGAGTAATGATTACTCCCGAGATTTTAATGCCCGGGAAGGCGGCTATCGCCCCTGAAAATAGGTATTGATTTAAGGTAAAATCTTATTTTCTCTGAATTGTTGATAACATAAGCATGAAATAATGGGATTGAAAAATCCCCTTAATTATATTTGCTCATCAAATCGAATTTTGTGATTTGATTGTGGTTATCTAAAAAAATAGAAAATAGAATATGAAATTTGTTGTTTCCTCTACAACCTTATTAAAGCAGTTGCAGGCAATCAGTGGTGCATTGCAATCAAGCACACCATTACCAATCTTAGAAAACTTCCTTTTTGAATTAAATCCTGGTGAACTAAAAGCATCAGCATCTGATTTAGAAACAACAATGAGTACCACTATTGAAGTGGAATCAAAGGAGAGCGGTAAAATTGCTATTCCTGCGAAGTTATTATTAGAAACTCTAAAGACGTTTAGTGAAGTTCCACTTACTTTCAAAGTTAACATGGATAACTTCCAAATTGAGGTTAGTTCTAATGTAGGTAAGTATAAATTATCGGGATTTAATGGTGATGAATTTCCCAAATTACCAACGATTGATAAGCCTAATTCTATTGATATCCCTAGTGATACTTTAGCAGATGCGATTAATACAACGCTATTTGCAACAGGAAATGATGAGCTTCGTCCAGTAATGACAGGGGTTTATTGCCAGTTCGGAAAAGAAGGATCCATTTTCGTTGCTACGGATGCACATCGTTTAGTGAGATATCGTCGTTCTGATATTCGTTCAGGAAAAGAAGTTTCTTTCATTCTTCCAAAGAAGCCACTTGGATTATTAAAATCAAATTTGCCAAACACCAATACGCAAGTGAAAGTTGATTTCAACGATGCGAATGCGTTTTTCTCTTTTGATAATATCAATTTGATCTGTCGTTTAATCGATGGTCGTTATCCAAATTATGAAGCAGTTATTCCTTTGGATAATCCAAATAAATTAACAATTGATCGTGTTTCGTTTTTAAGCGCAATCAAGCGTGTATCGATCTTCTCTAACAAAACAACTCATCAGGTGAAGTTTAAAATAGCTGGAAGTCAGGTTGATATTTCAGCAGAAGATGTTGATTTTGGAAATGATGCGAATGAGCGTTTGCAGTGTAGCTACGAAGGAAAAGATATAGAAATCGCTTTTAACGCTAAGTTTATTTCTGATATGTTAAGCAACCTTCATTCTGAACATATTCAAATGGAGTTATCATTGCCAAACCGTGCAGGATTACTTTCATCACCTAAAGACGAATCAGATCCAAGCGCCGACTTATTAATGTTGGTAATGCCAGTAATGATAAACTAAAAGTAAAATTATAACAAGATGGCCGTTTTCAAGCGGCCATTTTTTATTTATACGAACGGCTTTTCTTACCTTTGTTCATCTACTATGAGTACCACCCCAAGCAACGGAAATACAACCAAATTAGCTCCAATAATTCTTGATCCTGAGCAAGAGAAAAAGGAAATATTAAAACGATATCGTGCGCTTTTAAAATCTTGTAAATCTAATGTTGATGTAAAAGAACGCAAGATGATTCGCAAGGCCTTTGATATTTCATTAGAGGCACATAGCGATATGCGTCGTAAGTCGGGCGAGCCTTATATTTATCATCCAATAGCTGTTGCGCAAATAGTAGCAGAGGAAATTGGTTTAGGCGCGCTGGCGGTAGTGTGTGCTTTATTGCATGATGTGGTAGAAGACACGCATTATACATTTGATGATCTCGAAAGATTGTTCAATAAAAAAGTATCAAATATCGTTGATGGATTAACGAAGATTTCAGGGGTTTTTGATCATAAGAGTTCTTTGCAGGCAGAGAACTTTCGTAAGATGCTTCTGACACTGAGTGATGATGTTCGCGTAATCTTGATTAAAATAGCGGATCGACTTCATAACATGCGTACGCTTGGTTCAATGCCTCGGGATAAGCAATTAAAGATTGCGAATGAAACCGCTTACTTATATGCTCCACTAGCGCATCGTTTAGGGCTCTATGCCATCAAAACAGAGCTAGATGATTTAGCTTTGAAATATACAGAGCCAGATGTTTATCGCTCCATCGCATTAAAGTTACAACAGAGTAGAAGAGACCGTGAGAAATTCATCAATGACTTTACACGTCCGCTTATTGATGAACTAAAAAACGAACATTTTAAGTTTGAAGTTAAGGGCAGGCCTAAATCGATAAATTCCATTTGGAATAAAATGAAAAAGCAAAACATCACTTTCGAAGAAGTGTATGATTTATTTGCTATTCGTATTATAATCGATTGTCCGTATGATTTAGAAAAAGCAGAATGTTGGAGAGTATACTCTAAAATAACAGATCATTTTACTCCTAATCCTGATCGCTTACGTGACTGGATTAGTACTCCTAAAGCAAATGGTTACGAATCATTGCACGCAACTGTAATGAGTAAAGAAGGAAAGTGGGTGGAGGTTCAAATAAGAACGAAAAGAATGGATGAGATTGCAGAGAAAGGATATGCTGCTCATTGGAAGTATAAAGAATCGAATCACGAAGGAGCGCTTGACGAATGGATATCTCGTATTCGTGAGACTCTTGAAAATCCGGATGCTAATGCATTAGATTTTATTGATGACTTTAAATTAAACCTTTTTGCGGAAGAAATATTTGTGTTTACTCCCAAAGGAGAAATTAAAACACTTCCTTCTGGTTCTACAGCACTCGACTTTGCTTTTGAAATTCACTCTGATATTGGAACTAAGTGCATTGGTGCTAAGGTGAATCATAAGTTAGCTGCCATTTCGCATGTACTTAACTCTGGTGATCAGGTGGAGATTATTACTGCCAGTAAACAACGTCCGAAGGACAACTGGTTAGACATGGTTGTTACGGCGAAGGCTAAATCGAAAATAAAAACAGCGTTAAAAGAAGATAAGAAGAAATTTGCGGAGGAAGGAAAAGAAATATTTGATAAAAAAATCAAGTCGCTAAAGCTGGATAAAATCAACTATGCAGTGAATGAATTGCTCATGTTTTTCAAGGTGACGAACATTACCGATTTCTATTATCGAATTGCTGTTGGCGCAATAGATTTAAGCAACTTAAAAGACTTCTTCAATCTAAAGGAACAAGGTAAATTACCAAACACCTTTAAAACCGACCAGCAAACATTCGAGGATTTGGTAAAGTCGATAAGAGGTAAGTCGGACATGTTGGTGATAGGTCAAGATATCGATCAGATTAAATATAAACTATCAGATTGTTGTGCGCCGATTCCTGGTGATGACGTTTTTGGATTTATTGAAGATGGAAATAGCATATCTATCCATCGAACAAATTGTCCTAATGCTATGCAATTAATGGCCAATTACGCTAATAAGATTGTAAAAGCAAGATGGTTCGGACAAGAGCAAATTGCCTTTTTAACGGGAGTGAAATTAACAGGGTTAGATGATGTAGGTGTAGTTAATAATATCACTAAAGTTATTTCGAGTGAACTGAAAGTAAATATTCGTTCGCTGAATATTGAAAGCAATGATGGAGTGTTTGAAGGAACGATTATGTTGTTTGTTCACGATACTGAGCATCTGAAAAAGTTGATTAAGAAAATTGAAAAGTTGCCAGGTATTTTATCGGTCGTAAGGATTGATAATAACAACGATCAAAATGATTCCAACTATGAATAGTACCAATGAAAAAATAGGCGACAAGGTACATGCAGTATTCCTGGAATACCTCGAAAAAAATAATCTTCGGAAAACGCCTGAACGATTTGCGATTTTAAGAGAAATCTATTCGATCAACGAACACTTTGATGTGGAGTCGCTTTTTGCTCATATGAAAACCAAAAAGTATCATGTGAGTCGTGCAACACTCTATAATACTATTGAACATCTTTTAAATTGCGATTTGATTACCAAGCATCAGTTTGGAAAAAACATGGCGCAGTTTGAAAAGTCGTATGCCTACAAACAGCACGACCATTTAATTTGTCAGGATTGTGGTAAGGTGTTGGAGTTTTGTGACCCTCGTATACAGCAAATTCAATCGATGATGGGTGATATTTTAGGATTTGATGTTACGCATCACAGTTTGAACTTATTTGGCAAATGCAATATGTTAGCGCAAAAAGGGAAATGTGAAAATTTGAAAGAAAAAAACAAGTAATTTAGCAACATATAAAAACACTATGGAATTCGGATTTAAAATCACACAGAAAGATAGTTATTCGTTAATCAAATTAAATGGTAATTTGATTGAGAAAAATCAAGCGAACGGACTAATGGAAGAAATTGATTCGCACCAAGATGGAGAGCATTTAAATTATGTGATTGACTTATCGGCTTTTCAATACATGAATAGTACAGGACTAAATGTACTTTTAAATATTTTATCGAAAGCAAGGAAATCGGGAGGAGAAGCGGTTATTTGCGCTGTTCCCGAAAAAATCAATTCATTGTTGGTGATTACTAAGTTAAACAATGTTTTTTCAGTACTTGAAAATGAAGAGGCTGCTGCTAAATCATTTGCTAATTAAAAAATCTTATGAAAGTTGATGTTTTATTAGGTCTTCAATGGGGAGACGAAGGTAAAGGGAAGGTAGTAGATGTACTTACTCCGAGATATGATGTAATTGCACGTTTTCAAGGCGGACCAAATGCGGGACATACATTAGAATTTGAAGGGACAAAGCATGTTTTGCATACTATTCCATCAGGGATTTTTCACGATGGAAAAAGCAACGTGATTGGCAATGGTGTAGTGATTGATCCTGTAGTTTTCAAAAAGGAAATCGATGCTTTAGTTAGCCGTGGTGTAAATGTAAAAGGCAACTTGAAAATTTCCCGCAAGGCGCATTTGATTATTCCTTCTCATCGTTTGATTGACGCCGCATCTGAAGCTGCAAAAGGAAAAGAAAAAATTGGTTCTACTTTAAAAGGAATTGGTCCTGCATACATGGATAAAACAGGGCGCAATGGATTAAGAGTAGGTGATATTGAGCATCCTGATTTTTTAGCAAATTATAAAAAGCTAGTTGATAAGCATATTTCAATGTTAAAGCAGTACGACTTTGAATATGACTTGCATGCAATGGAGCAAGGTTTTTTTGAAGGGATTGAGTTGCTAAAAGAATTAACACTAATTGATAGCGAATACGAGTTAAATAATAATATCCGCAGTGGACAATCAGTATTAGCTGAAGGTGCGCAAGGGTCTTTATTGGATGTTGATTTCGGATCATATCCTTTCGTGACATCTTCACATACAGTAACTGCTGGTACTTGTATCGGATTAGGAATTCCTCCTTCTGCTGTTGGTGAGGTGTATGGTATATTCAAAGCCTATTGTACTCGTGTAGGTAGTGGACCATTTCCGACAGAGTTGTTTGATGAAACGGGTGATGAATTAAGAAAGAAAGGAAATGAGTTTGGTTCTACAACAGGTCGAGCACGTCGTTGTGGTTGGCTGGATTTACCTTCATTGAACTATGCAATCATGTTAAATGGAGTTACGCAATTAATCATGATGAAGTCGGATGTGTTAAGTGGTTTTGAAAAGATTAAAGTTTGTACGCACTATAAATACAGAGGTCAAATTATCGACTATGTTCCTTACGATGTAGTGAATGAGCCAATCGAACCCGTTTATGAAGAACTACCAGGTTGGAGTGAAGATTTAACTGGTTACAATGATCTTGATCAATTGCCACAGGCATTTTTAAATTATATCTCTTATATCGAAAACGCAACAGGATTACCTATAACTATTTTATCAGTAGGTCCAGATCGTAAACAAACGATGGTGCGCGAAGAGGTATTTAAATAATCTTTAATGAATGATGACTTTCAGTCAGTATTTAAACTGTAACAAAAGTTCGTATGCTTTATGCCTGCGAACTTTTTGGTTTGTAATGCTGCTGCTATTTGCGAATAGTAATACGTCGTTTGCACAATTAAATGGAAAGCCCATCGAGATTGTACAAGCAGGGTCATTAGAAGGTGTAAAGTATAACGGTATCGAAGTAAGGCGATTAGTTGGCAACGTGATTTTTAAACAGGATAACACATTAATGTATTGCGACTCCGCCTTGTTTTATGAATCGAATAATACAATCGATGCGTATGGTAAAATTCGAATTGAAGGTCCACAAGCACAGTTAAGCGGTGATATTTTGCATTATGACGGCAATACAAAAAATGCTCAGATTAATGGTAGAGAAGTTCATCTTACTGATGGAAAAATGGATCTGTCAACTACTGTTTTGTTTTATGATTTAACTAATGATGTTGGGTCATACTTTCAAGGAGGAACTGTAAGAGATAAAGAGAATACGCTTACTAGTGATATCGGGTTTTATTATGCACGTAATAAAGAAGTGTTTTTCAAGAGCAACGTAAAGTTGAATAATCCTCGATATATAATGCGTTCGGATACCTTGAAGTATAATACCATTAGTAAAATCGCTTACTTCTTCGGACCGACCACTATTAAAAGTACAGGAAAAGATGGTGGTTTTATTTACTGCGAGAATGGCTGGTATAATACGCTAACAGAAAAATCGGTGTTTGGTAAAAACGCCTATATCTTATCTAAAGAAAATAAATTAGAAGGAGATTCTATTTTTTATGATCGCATTGCCGGCGTTGGAAAAGCCTGGAAGAATGTTTTTATTACGGATACGGTACAGAAAATTATTGTTGCTGGAGAGTATGCCTATTTGAATGAGAAAAAAGGGAATTCATTCGTGACAGGTAAGTGTTCGCTCATTAAAGTTTTTGAAAAGGATTCGATGTTTATGCATGCAGATACATTGTATGCACAGCAAGATTCAGTGAAAAAACAAAAAATCTATTTTGCCTATCATAAGGTAAAGATATTTAAGAATGACCTTCAGGGGATTTGTGACTCGTTGGTTTATAATACCACCGATTCTGTTATCTCATTTTTTACAAATCCTGTGCTCTGGAATAACAAGAATCAACTTACTGCCAATTTTATCAAACTTGAGATATCCAACAATCAGTTGAATAAAATGTACCTCGAAGAAAATTCCTTTATAATTGGACAAGAGGATTCGCTGAACTTTAATCAGATTAAAGGGAGAAATATGGTGGGGAATTTTGTCGACAATAAACTGGATTTGATAAAAGTGTCAGGTAATGGACAAACAATTTATTTTATCAGAAACAAAAAGCAGCAAATAACGGGTGTGAATAAAGCCGACTGCAGTGATATGAATATTTATATTGCAGACAGTAAGGTTAAAAAGATTGCGCTGAAGAGCGAGCCTGATGCTGTTTTATTACCAATAAAGGATGCATTGGAAAGTGACATTAAACTTCGTGATTTTAAATGGTTGGATGAGGTCAGACCAAAATCGAAAGAGGACATTTTTTGATTTTTTAGAGTGATCGGTTTTAACAATTTTTTCATTTTGATGTTTTCCTATGCGATTGCCTTTATTTACTTTTGAAAGATAGAACTATGATAGCAGAAATTATTACCATCGGCGATGAGCTTTTAATCGGACAAGTAATCGATACCAATTCGGCATGGATGGGCGAGGTGTTAAATCAAATAGGCATTAAAGTAAATCGAATCACTTCCATTTCCGACAATCGAGATGAGATAATTAGCACTTTAAAAGAAGCATCAAAACGAGCACATTTAGTTTTAATCACTGGCGGCTTAGGTCCAACCAATGATGATATCACGAAGAAAACACTAGCTGATTTTTTTCGTGTGAATATGCGCTTTGATGAAAAAGCATTTGAAGATGTGGTGCATTTATTTTCAATAAGAGGACGTGAGGTTTCTGCAATCAATCGACTACAAGCAGAGGTGCCTGAAAACTGTATTACACTTTATAATAAGGTGGGTACTGCACCAGGGATGTGGTTTGATGAGGCTGATGTGGTGTATGTGAGTATGCCTGGTGTTCCCTATGAGATGAAGTATTTGATGGAAAACGAAGTTATTCCGCGAGTGAAGAAAAGGTTCAAAACGCCATTTATAGTACATAGCACGATACTTACCTTCGGAATTGGAGAGAGTTTTTTAGCGGAGAAAATCGCATCTTTCGAAAACAAGTTGCCAAGCCATATTAAGTTAGCGTATTTACCTAGTGCAGGTTCTGTTCGTTTACGATTATCAGGTAGTGGTGATGATGAAGAGGGACTAAAAAAAGAAATAGAAGGGTTGACAAAAGAATTGTCGGATATTATTCCTGAATTCATTTATGGTTATGGAAAAGATGAGTTACCTAGAGTGGTAGGTGATTTACTAAAATCAAACGGACTTACCTTAGCTACTGCGGAAAGCTGTTCAGGTGGATTTATGGCTCATTTGATTACATCTATTCCGGGGAGCTCTGCTTATTACATGGGGTCATCGGTTACTTACTCGAATGAAAGTAAAACACAATTGCTAAACATACCTCCATCGCTGATTGAAATGCATGGGGCAGTTAGTGAGCCTGTAGTACTTGCCATGGTTGAGGCGGTTAAAAAACTATTCAATGTTGACTGTGCAATTGCTACTACCGGCGTTGCCGGACCAGGAGGAGGAACACCCGAAAAGCCAGTTGGGACCGTTTGGGTGGGTGTAAGCACACCTCATGAGACTAAAGCATACGTACTTAAGTTGGGTGATAACCGACTAAGAACCATTGAAGTAGCAGCTTTAAGTGGATTGAATCTTTTGCGAAAAGGGCTGCTGAAAAAATAATGCAGTAAAAAAATAAAAAATAGAGGGAGTACTTGTAGATAAAACAAAATTTACTAAATTTGCCTTCCAATAAAGTAAAGTCATGTCAAGAATTTGTGATTTAACCGGAAAACAAGCAATTACCGGTAATAAAGTTAGCCACTCGAACCGCAAAACGAAGCGTCGTTTTAATCCTAATTTACAGGTTAAGAAATTTTACCTACCAGAAACAGGAGAGTGGATTACATTAAAAGTAAGTACATCTGCTTTAAGAACGATTAACAAGATCGGAATTACAGAAGCGATTACACGCGCTATCGTAAAAGGAGCATTGTAAGAATTATTATATAACGGTTGAAAAACCGGTAGATTACCATTTTGATTAAATTTGAATCATGAAAAGTAATCTGTCGGTTTTTTTTATTTTGTTTCCGTTCCTCTTGTTTGGTCAGAATTCCGACCATGATTTATTGCCAGCTTCTTTTTTTAAAGCCAATCGGGAAGAGTTTATTGAGCAAATGCCTGCACATTCGGCGGCTGTTTTTTTTGCCAATCCTATCCGCAATAGAAGCAACGATGTCGATTATCAATACAGTCAAAATCCCAACTTTTATTACTTAACTGGCTTTAGAGATCCTGATGCAGTGCTGATTTTATTTAAAGATCAAAAGACCTTTGATGAAAATAAAGGGGTAAAAGAGCTGTTGTTTATCCGACCAAAAAACAAGTCCGAAGAAATATGGACAGGCATTAGGCCAAGCTGCGAAGAAGCTTCCGTAATTACAGGAATACAGTCAGTTTATACAACCGTTCAGTTTAAGGATTTTGGTATTGCCTTTTCAAAAATGGAAGAACTGTGGGTGGAATTCCCGTCACAACCTAATTCAGAAGCTTTTTCAAAAATTGCTTTAGCCAATCTTGTGGAGGACTTTAAACAAAAGTTACCTGCGGATTTAAGCATCGATGAAATCAAACCAATTAAGGTGATGGCATCGATGAGAGAGGTTAAACAAAAAGAAGAAATAGCATTGGTTAAAAGGGCAGTAGATATTTCAGTTGAAGGATTCATTGAACTAATGAAAGCGATTAAGCCGGGGTTTAAAGAGTATCAGGCTCAGGCGATAGTGGAGTATTTTGTAAAGAATAATGGGGGCGAGTATCAGGGTTATCCATCTATTTGTGGTGGAGCAGAGAATAGCTGTATACTACATTATCAGGAAAATCGTGATTCATTAAAATCTGGTGATCTGTTGTTAGCGGATATGGGCGGCGAGTATCATGGGTACACGGCCGACATTACAAGGACTTTTCCGGTGAATGGAAAGTTTTCTGAAGAGCAAAAGTTGATTTACAATTTGGTGTTGAAAGCACAAGAAGCAGGAATTGCAGTCTGTCTACCTGGGGAATCTTTCAGAGCAACGCATAATGCTACCTTTAAAATTGTTTCTGAGGGATTAGTTCAATTGGGGATTATTAAAAAGGAAGATGAGGCGGATAAGTATTTTATGCATGGTACTAGTCATTATTTAGGGTTAGATGTTCATGATGCTGGTACCTATGGAGTATTAAAGCCAGGGACCATTATAACGGTTGAACCTGGAATTTATATTCCCGAAGGTTCGCCATGTGATAAAAAATGGTGGAATATAGGAGTGCGTATTGAAGACGATATTTTAATTAATGAGAAGGGGGGCGCGACTAATTTATCGGTTAAACTTCCTCGTTCCTTGGTTGAAATTGAGCAATTAATGGCGCAAGATTCCTACCTTAAGTACTGATATGCCAGATAATTGAGGTTGGTTTACGAGGGAGTTTTAATAAATCAACAGAGATTTTTATTTTTAAATGAATAGTATTTGTGATTTTAGTAAAACTATATTATCTTTGCATCCCCTTAAGAAAGGGACTTAATTGATTTCAAATCATGGCAAAGAAAGGCAACCGAGTACAAGTGATTATGGAGTGCACTGAACACAAAAACAGTGGCATGCCTGG
>CAINEC010000025.1 GCA_903847585.1 uncultured Bacteroidota bacterium | reverse complement strand
GGTGTTGGGAAAACGCAAGAAGAGCAAGAAGTAAAATTCGACGAAGATTTTTAGTCATCGAATAAATAAAACAATTTTAATCGACAGCGATTACTTATCCGTTAAGTACGCTGTCGATTTGTTTATGGGAAATTTCGACTAGTTCAATTATAAATACTCAATAAAAACGGCCTCAGTTTATTCGGTTTTTGACGAAGGTAAAATTGCGTTAAGCAAATTTAGAAGTTCTGAGCCTGTGAAGAAATCACTGAATTTGTAGCAATTTTATCAAGGAAAAAATTTGCATCGCAAAAGAATAAAGTGCAGCCTTGACTTTTTCTTTGGTTCTTTCGTTTTGTGTCAAGACAAAAGAAAGAACAATCAAATTTTATTTATCTTAGACATATTGAACTTCCATTAATATTTTAGGGCCAATGTAAGGACTAAGTCCATTCTTAGTTACAACTTCTATTTTTTCGTTTTTAAAAATTTGCTCAAATAGATCATAAGCAGCCATGAAATTGTCGAAATTCTCTTTATTGGGCTCAAAGTCTAATAAAATGTCGATATCACTTTTTGATGATTGTTCATTCCTTGAATAAGAACCAAAAAGCCCAATTGAATTTACTCCCAAGTTTAAAAGTTGGGGTTTTAATGATTTTAAATTTTCTATAATAATTTCTTTGGTAATCATATCCTAATTATCAAAGATACAAAACTAACCCCGCGAAGCAAATTTCCCAATGTTAAATTAGGAATACTAAATGTACAGTTGTTTAATTAATCTTCAATCCCGTCCCGTTGAATCGGGATCGGGAAGCACATCTTCAAATTCTCAAATTGCCAAATCTTCAAATTAACACATCCATTCACATTTCATTTATTATTTTTGTCACATGAGCAATATTCAAGTAAAAAAGGTAAGTGGCGAAGAGCAATTTAAAAATGTAATCAGCCATGCTAAAGAATACGGATTTATTTTTCAATCGTCGGAAATTTATGACGGACTAAGTGCCGTATATGATTACGGACAGATGGGTGCAGAACTCAAAAAGAATATTCGTGATTACTGGTGGAAATCGATGGTGCAATTGCACGAAAATATTGTGGGGATTGATGCTGCGATTTTCATGCATCCAACAACTTGGAAAGCATCAGGACACGTAGATGCGTTCAACGATCCGTTAATCGATAATAAGGATTCTAAAAAGCGTTACCGTGCTGATGTGTTAATTGAAGAATATGTAGCGAAGATTGAAGTGAAGATTCAAAAGGAAGTAGAGAAAGCAAAAGCACGTTTTGAAAATTTTGATGAAACGATGTTCCGTTCTACGAATCCTCGTGTGATGGAAAATCAAAAAAAGATTGATGAGATTAATACGCGTTTTAAAACAGCATTAAACGATAATAACCTCGAAGAAGTAAAACAAATTATTCTTGACCTTGAAATTGTTTGTCCGATAAGCGGTACGCGCAACTGGACAGATGTACGTCAGTTTAATTTAATGTTCAGTACACAACTTGGTTCGGTAACGGATGATTCAAATACGATTTACTTACGACCAGAAACAGCACAAGGAATTTTCGTTAACTTTCTAAATGTGCAGAAAACAGGACGAATGAAAATTCCTTTTGGAATTGCACAAACAGGGAAAGCGTTTCGTAATGAAATTGTAGCGCGTCAGTTTATTTTCCGCATGCGTGAATTTGAGCAAATGGAAATGCAATTTTTTGTGAAGCCAGGTACTGAAATGGAGTGGTATGAGCAATGGAAAACAAAACGTATTAACTGGCATCGTAGTCTTGGTTTCCCAGAGGGGAAATACCGTTTTCATGATCACTTGAAGTTAGCGCATTATGCAAACGCTGCATGCGATATCGAATTTGAATTTCCATTTGGATTTAAAGAGTTAGAAGGAATTCATTCACGTACCGATTTCGATTTGAAAAACCATATGGAGTTTTCAGGAAAGAAAATGCAGTATTTCGATCCGGAGGATAATGAAAACTATATTCCGTATGTAGTAGAAACCTCTATCGGATTAGATCGTATGTTCCTAGCCGTTATGTCGATGGCCTTAAACGAAGAAGTATTAGAAGACGGAAGCTCAAGAGTTGTGATGAACATTCCTGCATTTTTAGCACCGTATAAAGTAGCGGTATTACCATTAATGAAAAAAGATGGGTTGCCTGAAAAAGCGCGTGAGATTTTAAACCGATTGAAATTAGACCACAATTGCTTATACGAAGAGAAAGACGCTATTGGAAAGCGTTACCGCCGTATGGATGCGATTGGAGTGCCATATTGCATTACAGTTGATCATCAAACATTAGAAGACAATACTGTTACCATCCGCGATCGCGACACCATGCAACAAGTGCGTGTACACATTGATCAATTACCAGCAATGGTGAATGAGAAGGTGAGCATGAGTGCGCAGTTAGGGAAGTTGATGTAAATAAATAGCATTTACAAATAATATCATTTAACAGCGATGGGTTTCAACCTGTCGCTGTTTTTGTTAGTCCCCAGTATTATTTAATCAATTCATATTGCATCGGGTTTAAACCCGATGCAATATGAGATTTCGTATTTATTCTATTTTTGCAGCACTATGAAAAATTCAAAAC
Source organism: uncultured Bacteroidota bacterium (assembly GCA_903847585.1). Classification (GTDB taxonomy): domain Bacteria; phylum Bacteroidota; class Bacteroidia; order AKYH767-A; family OLB10; genus CAINEC01. The sequence goes on along the minus strand of CAINEC010000025.1, from coordinate 5,344 downwards.
ATTTCTTACTGCTAATAATATTCCTTTTCACATTATTTACCTCCTGTGATAAAAACGAGGAAGTCAATGGTGAGGTGCATACGATTAAAGTAGCAGCATTGCTTTCAGAAACAGGTGCATTATCCTATTTAGGTAAAAGTTCTAAGGCTGCACTTGAAATTGCAATCGCAGAAATCAATCAGGATTTTTCAGCTAAAAACAGTCCTTATCGGTTTGAGTTAAAAGTATACGATACGCAACTTAATCCAACCATTGCAGTGCAAGCAATGCAATCCATCGCTGCTGATGGTTGCAAGTTAGTAGTGGGTCCACAAACAAGTGCGGAGTTATCGGCAATAAAACCAATGGCAGATAGTTTAGGGATTTTAGTAGCGAGTCCTTCTAGTACAGCTAGCTCATTGTCTTTGCCTAATGATATGGTCTTTCGTTACGCGCCAGGTGATCAGATTGTCGGACAAGCCATGGCTAATTCAATTAAGAGTGAAGGTAAGAATGCATTGGTCATGATTTCAAGAAGCGATGTAGGTAGTCGTGGTTTAAACGCAAGCATTGCTAACCATTTTGCAAGTCTTGGTGGTGATACCTCTTTTGTAGCGGTTTTTGATGGAACTACAACTGATTTTTCTTCTGTAATTACGAATGTGAGAAATCAAATCATAAACTATCAAGCAACGTATCCTAATGATCAAATAGGCGTGTTATCGACTTCCTTTGATGAAACGGTTTTATTATTTCAACAGGCTTCAAGTGATTCTATTTTGTCGAGTGTGAATTGGTACGGTGGAGTTGGATTTTATAAAAATCAAAATTTACTTTCCAACACTGCTGCTTCGCAATTTGCAGTAAACACTCATTTTTATAGTCCTGGATTTAGCCTTCCAATGGCAACACAAAATACCTGGACACCCTTGTTAGCGAATATTTTTGCAAAAAGTGGTGAAAACGGAGATGCACTAACGCTATGCGCATACGATATTGTAAAAGTTATGGCGAAGATGGTAACGCAAAATTTTGGAGTGCCTGAATTCGCTGCTGCATTACGCACTTCATTTATGAACGCATCGAATTCCTATTTCGGTGTAACTGGTCCAATTCAACTCAACACAAATGGTGATCGTTCAAATGGTACCTTTGACTATTGGGGAGTTGAAAATAACAATGGTGTTTACAATTGGTATTTTGTTGGGCAGTCGCAGAGGATTTCTAGATGATATTAGAATTAAAAATTATCTGATAAAACAAACTCTCTGAAATTCTCTTTGTCAATCACCACTCCTGTTGCTTGATAATTTTCTATAAATGATTTCGGAATTTTATTTCGGCCACCACTTTTCCATTTAAATTCATACGCACAAATGCTTCCATTACGCTCTTCGATAAAATCTATTTCTTGTTTTTGAATTGTTCTCCAGAAATAGTTATTCGAATAATGTTGATGATAATTTTGAATTTTGATTCTTTCTGAAATTAAAAAGTTTTCCCATAACGCACCTTTATCATTTCTGAAATCAATAGGATTAAGATTATTAATAATCATATTTCGAATGCCATTGTCATAGAAGTAAATCTTGCGATTATTTTTTATTTCATTACGCTGATTTCTACTAAAACTTGTTAGCTGGAAAATGATAAAAGATTTTTCTAAGAGATCAATGTATTTAGAAACGGTGGCTTTATCGATTTCCAATAAATTAGCTAATTCATTATAGGAAACTTCACTGCCTAATTGTAAGGCCAGTGCTTTTAACAACTTTTCTAAAATTTCTGGCTTTCGAATTCCAATAATAGAGAGCACATCTTTATAAAGATAACTTGAAGCCAATTCTCTTAATACGCTATTTGCATCTTGACGATTATTAATCACATCGGGATACATTCCATAGATTAATCTTTCTTCCAATTGTTGTTGCGATTCTAAAAATCCTACCTGACCTTCAAATTCTTCCCAGCTGATCGGATATAAATGATATTCGAATTTACGGCCTGTTAAAGGCTCCTGCGTTTTGTTGTTTATTTCAAACGATGAAGACCCACTTACTAAAAGCTGCACCGATTTAAATTGATCGGTAATCAGTTTAAGCGTTAAACCAATATTTGAAATTCTTTGGGCCTCATCTATAAATACAATTTTATAATTTCCGATGATTGATTGTAGTTGTGTAGTGCTCGCATTTTCGAGCATACTTCTGATGGAAGGATCGTCGCCATTCAAAAACAGATATTCTTTCCCTTTTATCAGTTCCTGAATTAAAGTCGTTTTCCCAACCTGTCTCGGTCCTAATAAGAGGATAGCTTTCCCCTTGAAAAACCGATTTTGTATAATCTCCGAAAGTGTCCTTTTAATCATAATCCCCAAATATACTTTATTTTTGGGGATTATAATCACCAAAAACCATATAAAATTGGGGATTAGGGCTAAAAAACCCTAAAAACAGACCTTACCACCTCAACTCCCATTCTTGAAATCCCCAACGCGAAAGATAGACTGGTTGCTTGGTGTGAACGGTAATTCCGTTGCGTGTGGTTAGTCCGAGGTAATAGGAATCAGAACTATAAAAAATCGGAATGTCAACATAACTACTACCATCTGTATGAACGATTCCTTTTGCTGCATAAATAAGTTGAGTAGGGTTATTCTTATCTAATAATTGCAAACTAAAACTATCAGTCTCATTTTCTTTATTGCTAATACCAGAAAGATATAAAGCTGGTCGCATTTGTTTGTCACCTGCATAATAACCTTCTATAAAAAAATTGACAGCAATACGAAAAGTAGTTGGATGGTAATTGCTATCAATTTGTAGATTGTCGAGGTATAAGTTATTTCCATAGTGGCCTTTGTTTTCAAATTCAAGTTGCATAGGACCAGCACCAACGCATTGACTTAAATCTATTGAATCATTTCGCCATTCGTAAGTGGTTGGTACGAATGAAATAGTGAGTGAATCATTCGTTGTTCTAAGTTCGGACCCTCCTTTATGAAAGAGAATAATTTCTTTATCCAGGCAAAGTAAATGTGCTTTGATGATTAACGTATCGGAATATTCATGACTGTAATTCGTGTAAGCATAATCAAATCGTAGTGCCGTGTTGGTAGAATCAGGCAAGGAAAATATACTAGACATTATGGACTCTTCTGCTCCTCCTGAATTTACAAAATAGTTCGGAAAGGCATACGCGTTAGTATGTATACTATCGCAATTACTAATTTGCCATTGAAAATTAGATGTATGCGAATGCACTATTGAATCTGAAAATAAAGAACCGAATCGATTGCAAGAATCTAATTGATAAATGATATTTAATGATGATTTATTTTCCAATGAATAATAACACGTATCTGAATAAGATAATCGATATGCAATTAGTTGAGCTGAAAAACTCGTTCTGTTAATAATGCTCACAATAGGATTATAGTCGACAGATTGTTGTATGGATGCACCCGTAAAATTCCAACGTACACTATCAACAATTCCAACACTCGAATTTTTAATTTCTAGATTACTGCCATTACAAATAATCGAATTATTAATCGTGAATCTTGCTTTCACTTTCCGAAGTGAATCGATCAGTATGTAATAGATTCCAGCACCATCAAATAATGCATACAAACGATTAGGCTGAATTGAGTAATCTATCTTTAAATCTGTAATAGCACATCGTATCGGTAAAGAATTAGAAAGATTCATCCACGAAGTATCTTTCCAAGATTTTACATAAATTAAATTATTGCTAATTTGAAATTGTAAATTAGTATCGACAGTATCTTGAATGAAATTAGTTGAAGTAGGAGTTGAATAACTAGAAGAACTTTTAATTGTACTATCATTAAAGGAAAATGCTCCATTATTTAATGTGGTCACTTCTCTGTTCTGACTAGTTAAGTCTATTGCTAAGCCTTCTAATGAACTAACGCCTTGCATAGAATATTGCCAATTTTGACCTCCATTAGTGCTCGTATAAAGTCCTCCAGATGTACAAGCAAACAGCGTGTCTCCATTATCTGATGTGTAAACATTATAGATACTTCCAGGTAATTGTTGTTGGTAAGATATGAGAGGGATAAACCCTGTGGAGGATAAATGCTGATAAATAATTTTGCTTCCACAATAAAACAAATTTGAATTAGTAATATGTGGTAAAATAAATCCATTGTTTGTGCTATTGTTTAAGGAATCATTATTATCAATTCCGGTTAAGGATGGAAGGCTAGCGTTTTTAATAACATTAAAATTTATGCCTCTATCAAATGACACATGTACTTGTCCGTTATTAGTAGCATTAAATAAATAAACACAATTGGTATCTGATTTTGTTATACCAATCGAATGAAATCCTGTGTTTGAAAATGATATAGAATTTATCCAGGTTAATCCTTCATCCGAAGAAGAATAAAATCCTTGATTTGTGCTAGCATATAGCTGATGACTATTTGCTAAAGCCGTTCGCTTTAGATCGAGAAAATTATGATTCCCTAATCCACTAACTAATGAAAATGTAACCCCTCCATTCGTAGTTTTATAAACCCCATTGGTAGTTGCAATATGTAATAAATAACGATTGCTTCTTGAAATCACCATCGCATTAATAGCTCTTTGCATATTTTGTAATTGCACAAATGTTCTACCTCCGTTAATTGATTTCCATAGTCCGCCGCAATTATTGTGGTTGTTCGTTCCGAGATAAATAATTTGTTCATTTATTGGATCCGGAGCCATACATGTTAGTTCACAAATAGGCAATTGTTGTGAACCCTTGCATAAAGTCCAATTTTGTCCGCCATCATTTGATACATATAAACCACCTTTAGGTAAAACAAGCCAACGATAATTATTTTTTGAAGGATGAATTACCATTGATTGCGTATTAATCAATCCTGTTTTTAATTGTATCGAATCTTCTTGAAATGTAAAAGGTATCGCAGTCCAGTTGTTTTGAGAATAGACATTAGTGATACTAAATAACATGACAATTAGCCATAAATATCGTTTCATACTTTGCAAATAATTTTTGCAAGGATAAAATCGAAGTAAAGCGAAACAAAACGCTTATTTCAAAAACAGTTTTTTATATGATATGATGCTCGTTGGAAATGATTGATAAAAGATATTTTACATCTTATCCGATTAAGAAAAAATAAACGGATGTAAATGTTTATTTCATCGTTTATGATTCATATAAACCAGATAGTTATCGCGAATAAAGAGTGCAAGTTCATAATCACTCATGGCTTGCATCTGCTGGTCATTTAAATTTAGATAATCAATAAAGTCATTGTATTCACTATCGTGTAATTTAATAAGCTCGGTTAAATTATACAGATAAAGTAAATCTTTCAAAACGG
>CAINEC010000024.1 GCA_903847585.1 uncultured Bacteroidota bacterium | reverse complement strand
TATGGCAAAGAAAAAAAACGTCGCTGCAAAGCCTATTGGAATATTTGATTCGGGAATAGGTGGATTAACAGTTGCAAGTGCAATTAATAAGTTAATGCCTAATGAACAAATAATATATTTTGGTGATACCGCTCACCTACCCTACGGCGACAAATCGCCAGAGTCTATAAAGAAATGGGCTATTGTAATTAGCGACTTTTTAATGACTTACAATTGTAAAGTAATCGTTATCGCTTGTAATAGCATTTCTTCCGTAGCTTACGACTTAATTAAAGATCACATAGGTAATAATGCAATAGTTATTAATGTTATCGACCCGGTAGTTGATTTTATAGCCACACATCCAAAACTAAAATCAGTTGGTGTGATTGGGACTAAAGCCACTATCAAAACGGATATTTATGCAAAGAAAATTAAATCAAGAAATAAAAAGCTAGAGGTTGCATCACTTGCAACGCCACTCCTTGCTCCAATGATTGAAGAAGGTTTTTTTAATAATAAAATCTCTAAAACAATCATTAACGACTACCTATCTCGTCCGAAATTAAAAGGAATTGGCAGTTTAATATTAGGATGCACTCACTACCCATTAATTAAACCTGAAATAGAACAATATTATAAAGGGAAAGTAACGCTATTTGATACAGCGGGTATTGTTGCTAACCACACAAAAGAAATTTTAGAAAAGCATGAATTGCTAAACAAAGGCAAAAATACAAAGCATCATTTTTTCGTTTCTGATTATACTGCAGCCTTTGCAGAAAGCACGAAGCTATTTTTCAAAGGAAAAGTCAAGCTTGAGCATAAGAACTTATGGAAATAAAAAAGGGAGAATTTTATTCTCCCTTTTATTTTATATATCGAAATCCTAATAGAATCTTCCTCTATGATCAGTGATATCCGCTTTTTCTTTCAACGCATTCTCAACTTCGTACTGTGCACGACCTTGCAATTGTTGTTTCATTTGATTTGCAGACTCTTTAAACTCCTTTGGTAATGTTGGCTCATTGTAATTATTTACAACCACTACATAAACACCAGCATTCCCTTTGATTGGTTTGGATAATTGTCCTGCCTTTAATGTCATTAAGCCACCTACTACAGAACCTTCAAATCCTGCGTTACCTAAGAAAGGAGATGCAAAAGAAACATTTTCAGCAGCCATAACCGTTTGCTTAACCTTAGCAGCTACCCCATCGATGTTTGAAGAACCTGCTTTTGATAGCTGATCAATAAACATTTGTGCTTTCTTTTCTTTACGCGCCTCCATTGTAACTTGTTCTTTCACTTGCTCTAAGGTTGCAGTTCCTTTTTCACGGATATCAGTAAGCTTAGCAACAACATAGGCATTACCAAAATCGAAAGCTTTAGAAACTTCGCCCAACTTCGCTTTGAAAGACCAACGAATTAATTCACGTGAATTTTCAAATCCACCAACCTGACGATTATTTTCCTGAATATTTTGCTCAGATAATTTAGTCAAATTTTGATCTTTAATACCTTTATCAAATCCCTCTGCTGTATTGAACTTGTTAGCGAATTCATTTGCCTTAGTATAAATTGACTGGATTGTTTTTGCACTTGCTTCAACCTTCTTTACTAATGATGCAACTTTAACTTGCTTAGATGCTGCACTCATATCGCTTACTTCAATTACATGTAATCCGAATTGCGTTTCAGCGGTAATTAATGCACCTTTTGAAGAACTAAAACATGCTTCACTAAATGGCTCAACCATCATTTGATAATTAAACCATCCTAGATCCCCACCCTTTGCGTTTGCAGCTTGATCAATTGAATACTTAGTTGCCATATCTTCGAACTTAGCACCACCTTTTATAGCTTTAATGATACTATCAGCTGTTGCTTTAGCAATATCTGTTTTGCCTGGTTCAACTTTTAATAAGATATGACGCGCCTTCACAGAATCAGCCATTGATTTAACAGCAATCAATTTAGAGGCTGAGTAAACACCATTCATATCAAATGGTCCCATTACAGTCCCTACTGCAGCAGAAAACATAGCCGAATCAATATTAAAAGGTAATGTTCCTTTCTTGTGATATGTATTGTCTAGTGGTTGATCAGAATTAGAAGCAATAAATGCAGAATCATTAGATGTCGTTCTAAATTCCTCTAACATTTTTGAAAAATCGCTTGAAGCGGCCTTAATATCTACGTCTGATGGTTTTACATTAAATGCAACATATTCTACAGAACGCGAATCCTGTTGTTTGTATTTTTTCAAATTTTCATTGTACACAGCTTTTAAATCTGCGTCCGAAACCTGAATTGTAGTATCAACTACTGACGCGTAAGGAATCATCACATACTTCACAGAAGCGGTTCTGTTCATATCGATAAAGTTATCTTTCGCTTCATCTTTAGTAACATACAATCCTCCTTTCACAAGTTCATTATATTTTTCAGCAATACGCTTTTCCTTAAGAGCCTTTTCAAATGCAGCCCATTGCTCTGCAGCCTTAGGGTCATTATTTTTATTTTTCAAAAACTGAATAACAGCTGACGGACTAAATTGTCCTGTTTTAGGATCAGTAAAAGCCTGGCGGATTTGGGGATCGATGTTCTTTCCCTGAACCATATCAAATAATTCATCAGCGGAACATGTTAACCCTAACTTTTTGTATTGTTCAACCATTACAAAATCGTTTACGAACTTATTCCATGCCTGCTCTCTGATTTGATCCATTGTAGCTTGGTCGACCGTTTGATTTTGCGTTTGAGATTTATAATTCTCAACAAACTCTTCCACGCGTGAATTGTAATCCATCAAATCGACTTTATTCCCTCCAATAATCCCGACTGTATTATCAGAACTTCCAAAAAAACCATTTTTTGATGAGAATAAATCCCCCAAAACGAAGGCTACTAAACTAAATCCGATAATTCCAATAAGAAGACCTGATTTGCTTCTTATTTTTTCAATAACTGCCATAGTAATCTGTTTTATTCCGTATTTAAGGTTGCGAATATACAACTCTTTATCTATTGATAAAAGCGTCTAATTAAGTAATATTTGAAAAGTGGAATTATTTGTCTATTTCCGACTCGCTTTTTGCCCTCTGAGCCCGACGCGCTATCCAAAAAATACTTGTAAAGAAGGCCAGTAAAAAAAACCAAAGCCCAGATAACGCCGACTCCGTAAGGCTCTTAAAAATACCGAATACTACTGCCAATAAAGTCAGTACCAACCAGCAAATTTCTAGCAATCGGTAAATATTCATTGATTTAAAGTGATATGACCTGTAACATTGAAGATTTTATAATGGCTAAAATCCTGATCTGCCTCAAAACCATTACCCATTATTATTTCCTTACTCGTTGTAATTTTAACAAAATTATCTGACAAAAGCTTATTAGTCCTTTCATCCCAGACTAATTTTTCAGTATTGAGCTTCTCGCCTTTCACATTTACGACCTCTACATTATTTCTGGCTTCCCATCTATGCTCCTGCTCGTAGTGAATGGCATAACTTGATTTCATTCGAGAAATAATATTCAAATTGGCGTCATAAAAGCTAATTTTCATGCCTTTTGATAACTCTGTAATTGGCTTCGGCGCAAGTATTTTTTTCATTACAGGCGCTTCTAAAAGAACTTTTACTGCCCCCGAATCACTATAGATGGTTTGCAACCCAGAAATTTCCTCTACTGGGTCATTAGGCCTTGCTGTTATTCGGGATATTTCACTTTCATTGTTTTCACAAGAAGTAAAAAACCATGAAAGAAACAAAATGAAAAAAAGCTTTTTCAGGAATCCCATCTGTTAAAGTCTATTAATCATATTTCTTCTTAATGAACCATACTTCATTAAATGTTAGCCCTATTGACAAGCGGATATACTGTTCTCTAACAAGATTATTGCTCAAAGTACCACGCTTACCAAACTGCAAACTACAATTAACTTTCGATTGGAAATTTCGCTTTATTGGTAAACCAACTCCTAAGCAAACTCCAACATCATTCAAGTCGCCATTATTATTTAAATTTAAATACGATTTGTTAAAATAAGCGCCAAAACGATATTCAATGCGACTAGCATATTTTGAAGAAATTAAGTTATTAGGTACATAACTACCACCCGCTGAAATAGAAAAACTGTTATTCAAATTATCTTTCACTCCAAATGATTCGTACTCACTCCAATTTTGAATTTTTACATCTGCTCCGTAATTCCATTTATTCAACTTTGAAATACAAAAACCTAATCCATAACTAGCAGGCATCACTACCTCTCCCTGATTTTCTAATGAAAGAAAAACGGTATCTTTTATTACATCAAAACCTGTTGCACCTTTCTTATAATTCAGCCAAAGGATATTTCTTTCTCCACTTATATTTTGAGATGGTGAAGCGGTTAATCCAATTGCAATTGACTTATCATTTTTTAATGAGTGCTTCCAATTGATTCCATACTCAAAATAAAAATCACTCAAACTTAATTCATCCTGATAATTAGTATTGAAAAAGATTGAATTAGTAAATTCTTCTTTGCGCTGATTAATAACATTGCCAAATAAATAATTAGCATTGACTCCAAAAGAAAGTGATTTTGTAATTTTTACTCCTGCGCCTAAATAATATTTGGTATAACCACCTGTTCCTTTGTATAAATAATTAATATCTGATATCTGATTTAATGTATCAATTTTTGACTCGGAAACAATATTATATCCAGTACTGCTGAAAGGTATAATACCAAAAGAAAACCCAAGTTTGTTTTTAACTATTGGGAAGGCCATTGCAAGTGAATTTAAATCGGCATTTAATCCCGAGGTTGATACATCATTTTGCCTACTGAACAATGCTTCAGAATTAACACCAATCTCCATAACCATTATCGAATCATATGCATAAGATGCTGGATTACCAACATTGATAGTGGATGGATTCGTATAGCCAAGCGACAAACCTGCCATACCTCTTTGATAGGCGAACCCTTTAAATGTTAAATCGCCGATTCCAAAGCGCGAGTATGGTGAAAGTGTACTATTTTGAGAATAACTTAAGCCAGAAAACAGAGATAATAGTAGAAATATTTTTAAAAACTTAATTTGCGGCTTTCTCATTTGATGTTGTGTAGTAGTATTAAATTGATGCCGATAAGTGTCAAATCTGGCTCTGCAAAGATGGCTTTTTTTTCTATAATATTTTGGAAATAATGGTAATCGCCACCAGTAATAATCAATTTTAGAGCTGGATACTTTTCCAAGTATGCGTTTATTGATCCGATTATTTCATTGGTCATCCCCGACATCACGCCATTATGTATGGAATCTATTGTACTCCGTCCTATTAAATCATTAAATATCTTAGGTTCTAATAAAGGGAGCTGATGGGTATAATGATTTAACGACTTATATCGCATGGCTAATCCAGGTGCAATTGAACCGCCTTCAAATCCTTGATCGCTAGATAAAAAATCTATTTTTAAACAAGTACCACAATCAATTATCAATACAGGATTTTCTTGAAATAGATGGCTTGCTGCTACTGCATTCATTAGGCGATCCATGCCCAATGACAATGGAGTTTCGTAGGAATTATTAATTGGAATAGCGCTGTTTTGATCTATTTTTAAAACAAAATCATACTTGCTAAAAAAATTATTTAATTCATTTGGGACTTGAATGACACTTGAAAAAGCCACATTGGTTATTTGATATTTCTCAATAGACTTTAATTCCTCATTTAGGTTCGAATAATCAAATTTACTTCTGAATATCAAATTTTTATCTTCAAAAACGGCCCACTTTACGGCAGTATTACCGAGATCAATAGCTAAATTCATCGAATACAAAATAAGCGAATAAATTGGTGGTGTAATCACCTATTTTAAAAAAAGTTGAATTATTCTTCTTTTAATTTCATGAAATAGATTTGAAATTGATAAAATTATCATACTTTTGCGCCCTCAACAGGTGATGTAGCTCAGTTGGTAGAGCAAAGGACTGAAAATCCTTGTGTCGACGGTTCGATTCCGCCCATCACCACAAATAGTTAATTATCAATCTCATAAATAAGAATGGAAGCACGCTTTAAAAGAGTTTTGCTCATAGATGATAATGAGATTGACAACTTCATTAACGAACGAATGATTTCAGCAAGTAATTTTTCTGCTGAAGTAATAGTTAAGAACTCAACCGATGATTCGTTAACTTTTTTACAATCCCTTTCTGATACAAACGAATTCCCCCAGGTAATTTTTCTAGACTTAAATATGCCAGGCAAAGACGGTTTCGCATTTTTATCGGAATTTGAAAGTTTAAACGAAGAACTTAAAGCAAATTGCAAGATCATCGTATTATCTTCCTCCATCAGTCCTGAAGACATAAACAAAGCCTCTACAAACAAGTTTGTATACAAGTATGTAAACAAACCACTGAATGAAAAATATTTAAATGCAATCGATTTTTAAATGAAAAAGTCCCGAATTAGTTCGGGACTTTTTTTTAACTCTTTATTGGATTACACATTTTTCGTAGTGTTGTTTCATCTAGTTTAATGTTTTTCATCACGAAATATGGCGTTTTATTAATTGATTCGAACTCATTCCACATTTCAGCAATCCTTTTCATCTTCTTTCTATAGTCGGCAGGCTTGAGTGCAGTTTTAAGAATTTTAATCATAGCCTTAGTAGATTCAAATTGTGATTCATTATCCTTAATTTGACGTTTCAAGCTACTCACTATCTGCATACATAGGCTATCTTCTCCCAAAATACAATATTGAAGTGCCTGGAATATTTTATTATCTACATCCGCTACCAAGTGTTGCTTCAATGCAATTCTATTTCTAAGCTGATTAATTTTTTTCGCTGCACCTTGAAAATCTTTCGCATAAAACTTAACTGTTGCCATATAACGGTATGCAGATACTAAATGAAAGGTCTCATTCTCCTTAACATCTAATTGATTTTCGATAATATCATAACCGAATGAAAGCTGTTCAAGATTTGAATCAAGACTATATTTTGAAATTTTAGCATGAAGAAATTGAACTAAAAAGAAATGCATTGTTGGCTTTTCTGCTAATTCGGGCATAGTTGCATGGACCTTATTTAAATAATAATCTGCACGAACTACATTTTTTGTTTTTGTGTAATATTCAAAATATAGTAAGTTAGTTATGCCTTTGATATTTTGATAGAATGTATCCAGTGGGTACTTCTCAAAAATATCATTCATCTTTTGAAGAGTGGTATCAATCTCTATTTCACGTGATGCTAGCCCTTCATTATTTGATTGTACATTACATAAATAATAAATCTTCGCAATATTATACAGTACAAAAAGTCGATGAGAATCATAAAGCTCGCAGATATTAGAAAGTTCACGCTTCATCATTACAATTTCCTCCTGCTCTGCATCACTTTGATTTAGTTGATACTCTCCTATCTTTTTAAGGAATTTGAAGAAAATGTTTTCAGCCTTTGAAACAGCTAATGAAAAAGCAACATGACGCTTATACTTATTTTCGAAGTAATCATACTCTTCTGAAAATACATGCAGCTGCGCTAGTGTTTTATAAACTAATATAAGTTCAGCATTAAGATCATATTCGATAAGTTGTTTTTCTAACTCGCGAAGTGCTCTAATTGAAAAATCTCTATTGTTACCAAATAAGTGAGCTGGTACACGAGAAACCTCATCCATTAATGTTTGAATTGGATTCTCTACTTTCTTACTTAATATTCCTGCTATTTTAGAGTTAAGGCGTGATTTAAGCGTATAATAAGCACTTGCATTTACTTGCAACATTTCCATTAACTCGCTATCATCAATATTACTATTTCGAGTAGCTTCTAAAACCATATAAGGTTTATTCTTTTTCTTACCAGAAACTTCGTACAACAAATTCTGATATTCTTCTGAAGAAAGCTTTTTGATTGTTTTGCTTAAAATGTCCATATAAATTGATTTTATTTTTTGGGGTTTGGTCCCTATTACGCAAGATTTCCATAAAAGTTATACTACTAACAGAAAAATCTTTTCAGTATTTGCAACCAATATAAAAGTTCACTCGTTACAATGACCGGTTATAAAAGCAAGAACAGTAACCATTCAATTCAGACAATTTTTAAGTATTCCTTACAAATGCAAAAAAGTTGTAACCTTTAAAAGATTATGGCGTAAAGAGCCTTGTAAATTGCAAATAATTAAAAACAAAATATTATGAATCATTCAGCTCACACCCAGGATTTCTACAAAGCAGTTCGTAACAACCGTATGCTTATGTATTCTAAACCTAAACGTTATTTCAATCGTGAAGAAAAACAAGGATCCTCTTTCCGTTACTTGTTCTTAATTGAAGTAGTAGCATTCTTAATGGCTCTATCGAGTTTCACAACTGCAAATGGTCAAGGTATACCAAGCAACAACCAAATGCTTTCTGCAGAAAATCAAAACTCGATGAATATCTACAATTATAATACTGTATACAATTCAGGTAAAGTTTTCGTTAGCTGGACATCAAAAAACGAAACTGATGATTGTGTTTATGTTGTTGAACGTTCTACTAATGGTACAGATTATTTATCGGTAGGTGTTAAAGAAGGTGTTGGAGCACAAATTGAACTTTACTATTCATGGATTGACCAAGCACCTCCCGCAGGATTTTCTTACTACCGCGTTAAGAAAATAACTAAAGAAGGAGACCAGCTTTACAGTTCAGTTAATTCAGTAATTAATCAAGCTTCGAACTTTAATAATTACGCACAAGGCAACGACGAAAAATAGTATATAGTAGATAACCCGATCACCAACCAACAACCAACCAATTTTTTTTATGTGCAGTTCGTTAAGAAATAAGATTTTCTATGCAACATTAATTTGTCTTTTAATGTTGCATAGATTTTCATTTGCACAAAGTCCAACGGCAACATTCACATCCAATAAATCGATAGGTTGTGCGCCTTTAATGGTCAACTTTACCAATACCTCCAGCAATTTTAATTCATGCATGTGGTATTTTGGAAATACCAATACCTCGGCTGCTAACAATCCAACAACTGTTTACACTGCCCCAGGTCTTTATACAGTAAGTTTGGTTGTATTTGGATCAAACGGTCAGAAAGACTCCACAACACAAACTATTACAGTTGTTGACAACCCAATTGCAAATTTTTCTGTATCTCAGACTACAGGATGTGCTCAGGATAATTCATTTCAATTTACAAATTCATCAACTAATGCCGTTTCTTATATATGGGATTTTGGCGATGGAACTTCTTCAATTGACCCAAATCCAAATCATACATATATTAATGCTGGAATCTATAATGTAAAACTTATAGCTACAAGCTCTTATGGTTGTCAGGATATTCAAATAAAAAACTCACTGATAACAATCTATGCAAAACCAATAATACAATTTACATCAAGCTCTACCTCTACCTGCGATGTAAATACAACTTTTAATTTTACAGATAATACGATCGGCAGCAATTCGTGGTCGTGGACCTTTGGTGATGGATCTAGCTCAACTCAACAAAGTCCATCTCACCAATATACATCAACAGGAAACTATACTGTTACTTTAATTGCGGGAAATTCAAATGGATGCTTTGATACACTTTCGCAAAGTAACTTTATTCATATTGGTAATACACTAGTACCTTCATTTACTGTTAGTGATACTAACGGATGCGCGCCATCGACAATTCACTTTAACGCAACCACACCAAATTCAAATTCATGGACATGGGACTTTGGTGATGGAACAACATCAAATTTAAAATCACCAAATCATACATACAATAACCCTGGACAATATACAATTACACTTGCTGTTACTACGAATAGCGGATGTAATGGCAGTATTATTAAAAATCAACTTATCAAGTTAGATTCAAAACCAACTCCTTCATTTTCATTAGTACAAGATACTGGTTGTGCTCCATTCATCATTCAAACTATCAATTCATCATTAGGTGCAAATAGTTATTTATGGACGTTTGGTAATACAACATCGAATTTATTTGAACCAACAAAAACTTATACAATTGGAGGCTCTTATACGATATCTCTAACTGCGATATCTGTCAATGGATGTTCTGACTCTATTAGAATTTCTCCGGCAGTAAAAGTTTATGATCCAGACGCACAATTTCAAGCAACTCCAAAAATTGGTTGCCCTGGCATGACCGTTCAATTTACCAACACAACATCGCAAACAAATATTGTAAGTTACTTATGGTTATTTGGAGATGGAACGAGTTCAACATTACAAAATCCCACACATACCTATAATGCAATTGGTAATTACCCTGTATCATTAGTAGTGACTAATTCATTTGGATGTATTGATACAACAACAAAATTAAATTACATTACTATAGTTGATCCTACTACTAATTATACTTTACCTGATACAATTAAAATATGTTTAGGAGATCCATATACTTTTTATGACCCAACAACTGCGAGCAATTCATGGAGTTGGGATTTTGGTGATGGTAACTCGTCGAACACACAAAATGGCTCGAACCTTTATTTAAATGCCGGTATTTACACTGTTACATTAAGTACTACAATGCCGGGGGGTTGTATACAAACATTCAATCCATATGCAATTGTACAAGTCATACCTTATGTAAAGAAGCCTATTGATTTTACGTTGATGAGTACTTGTAAACCTTACAATGTACAATTTAGCTGCGCTACACCTGATGTTATTGAATACAACTGGGATTTTGGTGATGGCAGTTTTTCATCTGATGCAAACCCATTGCATACATATGCTAATGCAGGTGCATATTCTGTGAGCTTAACATTAACGATTGGCTCTGGATGTATTACTGAAATGGACACTATCGTAACAGTTGGACATTTAAATACAGCAAGTGCAAGTTCATACGATGAATGTATAAATAATTCGATTCAATTTAATATTACTAATAACTGGGAATTTGTTTCATGCATTTGGCATTTTGGCGATGGAACAACATCTAGTTCATTTCTACCAACACATGCATATAACACAGTTGGTACTTATAATGCATTTATAATTACAACAGATTTTTCAAACTGCATTGATACATTCTATTTGCCTCAACAAATTAATGTAACAAATACAAGTGCTGATTTTAATGTAACTAATCCAGTGGTTTGCCTAGGTAGTAGTATCTCGTTTAATAATTTAAGTTTATACGGATACTCTTACTTTTGGGAATTTGGTGATGGAACAACATCAACTGATACTTTCCCTGTACATACCTATACACAAGCAGGATTTTATACTGTTACTTTAAAAGTATTTAACGGTGGTTGTGTTAGAACAAAGACTGCCATCAATTATATCAACGTTGTTGATCCACAAGCAAATTTCAGTTTTGTCACAAATGGAATGTGCATGCCGGTAACCGTTACATTCACATCTCAAACACCTACTGCATCAACTTGGCTATGGGAGTTTGGCAATGGCGATAATTCTACATTATCAAATCCTGTTTATACTTTTTATTCTATACCTAACGACTCTATTAAATTAACCATTACAGATGTTAATGGATGTTCTAAGGTTGTAAAAAAGAAAAATATCAGTTATTATAATGCATCAGTAATTGCAAGTAATACTTCTGGCTGCGCGCCACTTCAAGTTCAATTTACTGACGCTAGCAATGGAGCAATTTCATGGAACTGGATTTTTGGAGATGGCACAACCTCTTCGTTAAAAAATCCTTCACACACGTACAATGCTGGAATTTTTGATGTCATGCTTATCGCGACTTTCCCAGGAGGATGTGTTGATACGACAATTTATCCTGCGTTTGTTAATTCGCAAAAGCCAACAGCAGACTTTAACTCACCAACAATTGCAGGTTGCTCTCCAACACAAATTAATTTCTTAAATACTTCTTCGGATGCGAATAACTTTGAATGGAGCTTTGGAGATGGTGGAACTTCGACAAATGTAAATCCAAGTCATATTTATAATATTCCTGGATATTATACCATCACTCTAATTACAAAAAGTGATATCGGCTGTGCAGATACGATGATTAAACCACAGTACATTTTTATTCCTGGTACTTATACTAAATTTAATATACCAGTTACATCAGGATGTCAAAATACTTCTATTGGATTTGTAGATTCATCCATAAATGCATCTACTTATAATTGGAATTTTGGTGATGGATATACTTCAACAACTAGCAATCCTAATCATATTTATCAAGACACGGGAAGCTTCACTGTTACATTAATCACCTATGACACTTTAGGATGTAGCTCTTCTTACACCTTCCCTACTCCTGTAAGAATTTATCAGATTCCTGTAGCAGCTGCAACTGCCACTAATTATTCTGGTTGTTCTAATTTCACTACAAACTTTATTAATCAATCGCAATTTGCAACGCAATATGTTTGGTCGTTTGGAGATGGCACCATTTCAACTGCATACGACACATCCCATACTTACTATAATGGAGGAAATTTTTATCCTGAATTAATTGCAATTACAAATCATGGATGTAGAGACACCTTTAATTTTGCAACACCAGTTAACGTATTACAAACACCAACAGCTGCATTAATATTAAGTGACACCCTTGCATGTAATCCGGCTGGAATAACATTAGCATCAATATCTTCTGACACAATTAACGCTAGCTATAATTGGACATTTGGTAATGGACCAAGCAGTAATTTAATAAACCCATCAATAACGTATAATAATCCTGGATATTACTATCCAAATCTTATTGTTTCCAATGCTAACGGCTGTGCAGATACAACCTCTACAACCGTACATATTTTAGAAAGTCCAGTTGCAAACGGATTAGCTTCGACTTATCAAGGTTGTAATCCACTTACAATTACATTCAACAATCAATCTACAAGTTCTGATACTTATGCATGGAGTTTTGGAAATGGAGATACTTCCCAATTAGAAAATCCTAGCTACACCTATTTGCAAGCAGGAATTTATAGTCCGCAACTAATTGCGTACAATAACTTAGGATGCTCAGACACTTTACTGTTAAACAACATTACTGTTTTAGAAAGTCCAATTGCTAATTTTTGGAGTAGCGATACATTAGGATGTAAAGATTCACCAGTTGGATTCAAAAATTCATCAACGAACTTAGTTAATCCTACCTATAACTGGGATTTAGGAATTAGTACTTCGACACAGTTTGAGCCAATACTTTCCTACCCATTATCAGGAAACTATACAATTTCATTGATTGTAATAAATTCAAATGGATGTATCGATACAATTACTAAAAACAACTACATTAACATTGCGGATTCCTTACCTCCCGATGCAGATCCGATTATGAGCGTATCAGTAATTTCTGATAATGAAGTTAGCATTACATGGAGAAATAGTTTTGCAAATGACCTTAAAAAGTATAAGCTTTATCGATTAAATGCATCAAGTGGCCAATATGATTTAGTTTATACAGATAATAATGCGAAGAATTTCTCAACAAGTAATTATAGTACTTACACAGATACATCATTAGCTACGAAATACAACACGTACAGTTATAAAGTTCAGACTTTAGATTATTGTGAAAATGCTCTTGACCTTAATATGTTGGAAGCTTCTACAAGTATTAATGTAACTGCACAAACTGCAAATCAGAATATTTACGTTTCATGGACACCATATGGCGGTTGTAATTTAAACACCTACGAATTGTACCGCACCGAAAAACCAAGTGGAAGTCCTGTTTTAGTGGCTACGCTAAACAATACAACACTATCCTATTTAGATACTGGATTATACTGTCCATTTGAGTATTCGTATCAAATAAAAGCTACCGATTTATGTTCTTCTACATTCTCAGCTTGGAGTGATAGTTCAAACGCAACACCGGTTAATATTTTAGCGAATCAGCATGTAGATGTTACACGTTCAACTGTTGTAGATAATCGATACGTATTGACAGAATGGGCGATTCCTACACTACATCCTGAAAGAGTATCTAGCTATGAAATTTACCGATCAAACGATAATATTAACTTTTCATTGATTGCGTCCGTTCCAGCTGGTATAACAAGCTACAGTGATTTCGATACCGATGTTCAATCAGGAGAATACTACTACCAAATTGTTGTAAAAAATGATTGCAGCTTAACTGGGACGAATAGCAATCTAGGAAGCTCTATTTATTTGCAAGGAGAATTAATTGAAAGAACAACCTATCTAAACTGGACACCTTATAAAGAATGGATGCCTGGTGTAGATAAATATGAGATTGAGTATTTGAACTCTAATGGTCAGTGGGAAGTAATAAAAATAGTAGACGGAAATATTATCTCTACTTCTTTTGACGAATAATCGTTTTAATTAAACCATTCGGATTAAATTTGTTCTCATGAAAGGACAAATTAAAACATCCAGAACTTTACTGATATTTTACTCATTAGTATTTTACATTTTACTACAATTTTCGTGGTGGTCTTATTTGCTTATTAACCTTAACAAAGAAATATATCAGCAAAGAATAGAATTTGCTAAGAGCACAATAAGTGACACTAACATTTTAGCTCAAAAGCAAGCTGAGTACAATTCATTACTAAAGAAAAGATGGGCAATGGTAGCTGGAGAAGGTGCTGTGTTTTTATCATTATTAATATTTGGCATTTACAGAACAAAGCGAGCATTTAATCAAGAGTTTGAATTAGCTCAACAACAAAAGAATTTTCTACTTTCCATTACACATGAGTTTAAATCACCATTAGCAGCAATCAAACTCAGCTTACAAACTATAGAAAGAAGGACACTCGATGAAAATCAAAAGAAGGAAATAATTACAAGAGCATTAAATGAAACTGATCGAATCAATTTACTAATTGAAAACGCACTTTTTGCAAGCCGATTAGAATCACAAAATAGCGATTATCATTTTGAAGAATTTAATATGAGCTCCTTCCTGGCGGAATTAGTAGAGAATTATCGAACAAGAATTATCAACGATTCGAATATTGAATTATTAATTGAGAACAACATCGATTTTAAAGGAGACAAATTAGCAATTACCTCGTTAGTTTATAATTTACTTGAAAACGCAGAGAAATACAGTACAAATCCTGCACAGATTGTAGTTGAGTTAAAAAGAGTTTCGAATAATATTGAACTTAATTTCAGTGATTATGGATTTGGAATTGAAACTAGTGAACGAAACAAGGTATTTGAAAAATTTTATCGCGTTGGTAACGAAGAAACGCGCAGAACAAAAGGAACCGGATTAGGACTTTATATCGTTAAAAAGGTTGTTAATATGCACAGAGGCACAATCGATATCAAATCGAATAATCCTACTGGAACAATCTTTTCAATCAAGTTACCGATATAAATCAGCTATTCATCTGTTTTTTTATTTCTAACTTTGTATTTTAAATTCAAAATGCAAAAATTAGGATTAATCATTTTAGATGGCTGGGGCATTGCACCTGACTCAAACGGAAATGCTATTTCACAAGCTAATATTCCCTTCTTTAGAAAATTAATGACTGAATATCCTTCGGCAACATTATCCACAAGTGGCGAGGATGTTGGATTACCGGAAGGACAAATGGGTAATTCAGAAGTTGGTCATTTAAATATCGGTGCTGGACGTGTAGTTTGGCAAGACTTAGCCATAATCAACAAATCGATTCGAGAAAATTCACTCGAAAGTAATACGCAAATTACAAATTTGATTGATTTAGCGAAATCGAGTAATTGTAATGTTCACCTAATGGGACTTGTATCAGATGGTGGTGTTCATTCACATCTTGACCATTTGAAATATATTACCTCGCTGTTACATAAACATTCTGTGAAAAATGTTTTTATTCATGCATTCACCGATGGTCGTGATACGAGTCCAACTAACGGGATTAATTACTTGACAGAATTAAATAATCATTTAACTAATACAACAGGTATAATTGCAAGTATAACGGGAAGGTACTATGCAATGGACAGAGATAAAAGATGGGAAAGAGTAAAAATTGCATATGATGCATTAGTAAATGGTGATGGTAATAAATTTATTAGTTGGAAAGATGGCATTGAAGAATCATACAAAAACGGAGTGACCGATGAATTTATTAAACCAATTATTATTACTAACGCTGATGGACTGCCTAATAGTACAATTAAAGAAAAAGATATCGTTTTTTGTTTCAATTTTAGAACAGATAGATGTCGTGAGATAACGCAAGTATTAACACAAGAAGATATGCCAGTTCATGGCATGAAAACTTTACCACTGCATTATGTTACGATGACGCGTTATGATGACAATTATAAAAATGTAAATGTTGTTTTTGAAAAAGACAATTTAACGAACACATTGGGAGAAGTGCTTGAAAAAAGCGGACGACGTCAAATTCGTGCAGCAGAAACGGAAAAGTATCCTCATGTAACATTTTTCTTTTCAGGCGGAAGAGAAAATCCGTTTGAAAACGAGACGAGATTATTAGCCAATTCACCGAAGGTAGCCACATATGATCTACAACCAGAGATGAGTGCAGAAAAAGTGAAAGACCTTGTAATTGAAGAGATAAGGAAAGATAATACTGATTTTATTTGTTTAAATTTTGCGAATGCAGATATGGTTGGACATACAGGAGTTATAAGTGCTGCTGTAAAGGCAGTTGAAAAAGTGGATAAGTGTATGGAAGAAATAATTAACGTTGGTTTAAAACATAACTTTGATTTTATTATTATTGCTGACCACGGAAATGCGGACAAAATGTTAAATGAAGATGGCAGTCCGAATACAGCGCACACTTTGAACCCCGTTCCAATAATTTATGTTGGAGACAAATCAAAAAAGGTAAGAAAGGGAAAGTTAGCTGATATCGCACCATCTATTTTAAACTTAATGCATATCCCTATTCCGAGTGAAATGACTGGTGAAATTTTGATACAATAGAAGTGAAAAAAAATATTTTTCTATTACTGCTTTGCGGTTTATTTACAATTAATCTATCCTACGCTCAATCGCGATTAGGAATTTATGCAGGTTATGGAACTACCTGGTATTATGGCGACCTTAATGATCGCATACTTACCAGTAAAGAACTATTTGGTCATTATTGGAATGCGGGATTTGTATACCGTTTAAACTCAAGAAGTAGTTTGTCCTTGAATTATAATAATGCATACATAGAAGGGGCAGATTCTTTGGCCATACATACATTTAATAAAAAGAGAGACCTACATTTTCAGTCTGACATAAACGATATAGCCATCAGATATGAATATCAACTTTTCAAAAAGTTCTCTGTTAGAAAAAAACAACTATTAACGCCTTATATAATTTTAGGTATTGGTGCGTTATCACACAACCCTATTGCTATTTTAAATGATAATGAAATTGAATTGCAACCGCTAGGAACAGAAGGGCAGTTTATAGAAGGTGGTGAATATCCTAAGCCATATAAACTCTATCAATTATCAGTACCTACAGGAATTGGTGTTGAAACAAGATTATCTAATGCATTTTCTTTAAGATTCGAACTTATTAACCATTGGACGTTTTTCGATTACTTAGATGACATAAGTACTGTATTCGCCGATTCAACGCGATTGTCGCAAACACCTAATGGAGAACTTGCCATTCAATTAGCAAACAATTTTCAAAAAGGATATCCATCAGATGGTGCAGGAAGAGGCAATAAAAACAATAACGACACTTACATGACTGCTGGATTTAGTATTGTTTACCGAATTGCTAATGGCAAACAAAATGGGATGAATAGAAATGTAAGGAAAAAGAAAGGAAAGAAAAAGAATAAACATAACTGCGACGCATACGACTAATTGAACGGATTGTTTTTACTAAATTCGCATTCGGAAATTAATCGTGGAACTACATCAAGTCATTGAATTTTATAAGAACGGAAGACAAACTTCTGAACTTTATTCAATGCTTTTTAATCAGCATAAAAAAACTGTATATCTAAGTGGCTTAACAGGATCAGCAAGTGCTTTGTTTATAGCTGGTTATTATTATCAATTTACAGGACCAGTTTTAGTGTTGTTAGGTGATCGAGAAGAAGCAGCTTACTTTCAGAATGATTTAGAAAATTTACTAGGTGAAAATAGGGTTTTATTATTTCCTTCATCTTACAAGAAACCATATAAAGTTGATCAGTTAGATAGTTCCCTCGTTTTACAAAGAGCGGAAGTATTGACTCGCATTAATAAATCGGACAATCTAATTGTAGTGAGCTACCCTGAGGCAATTCAGGAAAAAGTAATTACAAAGAAATCACTTGAAAGAAATACTTTAGAAATAAAAATAAACGAGCGGTTATCAACAGAATTCATTCAGGAATTTTTACTTGAAAACAAATTTGAAAGAACTGACTTTGTATATGAGCCCGGCCAATTTGCTATTCGAGGAGGAATCGTAGATATTTATTCTTTCGCACATGAACTACCCTATCGTATTGAGTTTTATAATGATAAAATAGAATCCATCAGATGCTTTGACCCATCCACGCAGTTAAGTGAAAAAAACATCGGATTTGTAACTATCATTCCTAACATTCAAACCGGAATTGTAAAAGAAGAACAAGAAACCTTTTTCAACTTCATTGCAAAAAACACATTGTTTTTCATAAAAGATCTTGAATATGTTTATCAATGTATTGAAGCTTCACAAGAAGTAACTGAACAAAATTACGGAAGTAATATTTTTTATGCAGAAGAACAAGTAGAACGTAATGTTGAAGACATTTTTGATTCGATTGACGGCTTTAAAGAAAGTTTAGCGTTAAGGACGCTTATTGAATTCGGAAGCAAACCATTTAATAACGATGTTCCAGTAATTGAATTCAAAACAAAACCACAACCACATTTCAACAAGAATTTCAACTTATTACTTGAGAATTTATATTTAAGTCAGAAAAAAAACTTTACCAATTTATTATTTTCAGACTCGGCTAAACAAGCAGAAAGAATTCACTCCATCTTCGAAGATATTCCAAGGCCTGATGAATTTAAAGGTAAAGAATTAAAATTTCACACGCTACTGACATCACTTCATCAAGGCTTTATTGATGAAGAATTAAAAATAAATTTTTATACCGACCATCAGATATTTGACAGGTATCATCGATTCAGATTAAAAAAGAATTATAGCAAAAGTGAATCGATTACTTTAAAAGAATTATACTCTCTAAAGCCAGGCGATTTTATAACACATATTGATCATGGTGTTGGTAGATTTGCAGGCTTAGAGACAATGGATGTAAATGGCAAACCACAAGAAGCCATTCGACTTGTTTATAAAGATAATGATATACTTTACATTAGTATACATAGTTTACATCGTATTGCAAGATATAGTAGCAAGGACGGAAACGCACCAACGTTAAACAAACTTGGTTCAACAGCATGGGCTACATTAAAATCAAAGACCAAGAAAAAAGTAAAAGATATTGCGAAAGATCTGATTGCACTTTATGCGAAACGTAAAGCACAAAAAGGGTTTGCATTTACTAAAGATGGTTATCTCCAAAATGAACTAGAAGCATCTTTTATTTATGAAGATACACCTGATCAAATAAAATCGACCATTGATGTAAAAAAGGATATGGAAAAAGAATATCCGATGGATCGATTAATTTGTGGGGATGTAGGATTTGGGAAAACGGAGATTGCAGTAAGAGCCGCTTTTAAAGCAGCGACAGATGGAAAGCAAGTAGCCGTATTAGTTCCTACAACAATTTTAGCATTACAACATTACAGAACCTTCAAAGAACGATTAAAGAGTTTCCCTGTTAATATTGATTACATCAATCGATTTAAAACGAGTGCACAACAAACAGAAACATTAAAACGACTGAGTGAAGGGAAAATTGATATCATTATTGGTACTCATCGTTTATTAAGCAAGGATATAAAATTTAAAGATCTAGGCTTAATGATAATTGATGAAGAACAAAAATTTGGTGTTTCATCAAAAGAAAAATTAAAATCGATAAAAGTAAATGTAGATACGCTCACACTAACGGCAACGCCTATTCCAAGAACATTGCAATTTTCTTTAATGGGCGCACGAGACCTTTCCATCATCAATACTCCTCCACCCAATCGATATCCTGTTACGACTGAAGTTCACACCTTCAACGATCAACTAATAAAGGATGCTATCAATTATGAAATTTCCAGAGGTGGTCAGGTGTTCTTTATTCATAATCGTGTACAAGATATACATGATATGGCTGCAATGATTGCGAAACTTTGTCCCGGAGTAAAAATTGGTGTTGGTCATGGTCAGATGGATGGAGATAAGCTCGAAGAAATTTTGATGAATTTTATTGAAGGAGAAACAGACGTTTTATTAGCTACCACTATTATTGAATCAGGGTTAGATATCAGTAATGCAAATACGATGATCATTAATAATGCTCACTACTTTGGATTAAGTGACTTACATCAGATGCGTGGGCGCGTTGGCCGTTCTAATAAAAAAGCATTTTGTTATTTATTGGCACCGCCAGTTACTGTATTAACACCAGAAGCACGTCAGCGATTAAAAGCTATTGAAGAACATTCTGATTTAGGAAGTGGATTTCAAGTTGCTATGAAGGATTTAGATATTCGTGGTGCTGGTAATTTGCTAGGAGGAGAACAAAGCGGATTCATTTCTGAAATTGGTTTTGAGATGTATCATAAGATTCTTGATGAAGCAATTCAAGAATTAAAAGATTCTGATTTTAAAGATGTTTTTCCAAAAGACGAAAACGTAGCATTCGTTCAGGATTGTCAGATTGATACGGATATGGAGATGCGTATTCCAGAAACCTATGTAGAGAATATTGCAGAGAGGCTTAGCTTGTATAAAGAACTAGATGAGATTGCAACAGAAGATAAATTACAAGCCTTTGAAAAGAATTTAAAAGATCGATTTGGAGATGTACCGCACCAGGTAATTGATTTGATGGATACTATTCGATTAAGATGGAATGCTAAGAAAATTGGATTTGAAAAAATATTATTAAAAAATAAAATCTTCAAAGGCTATTTCATCAGCAATGCTAACTCAGAATATTATCAAAGCAGTGCATTTAATACCATTCTGAAATTTGTACAGCAACACCCTCATATCTCTAAAATGAAAGAAGATAAAGGCAAATTAAGTGTGAGTTTCAGCAACATTAAAACAATATCAGAAGCCAACTTACTTCTATCAAAAATACTAGGCTAATTTTCAAGTTTATTAATAGTCTGATTATTACGTGGAGAATTATATCTTTGCAAACCAAAATCAATTATACCACAAACAAATGTTATACTTAAAGAAGAGTTTAATCCCAGGAGCAGGAAAAGGATTATTTGTAAAAAAAGAATTTAAAAGAGGTGATATCGTTTGTGAGTATGAAGGAGAAATTGTGCCTTGGTCAGTATGTGAAAAGAGAGCAGAAGAAGGACATGAAGGATATGCTTTTTTTATCAATAAAAACCGTTGTGTTGATGCTTATTTTACGAAAGAAGCAATGGGAAGATATGCCAATGATGCTAAGGGAATTGGAAGAGTTGATGGCTTAAGAAACAATGCTCAATACGAAATCAAGACACGACAAGGCGAAAAAAGAGTTTTTATTGTTGCTACACGAACAATCAAAGCTGATGATGAAGTATTTGTTGATTACGGTAAAGACTACTGGAAAAATCTTTCAAAAGCAGATGATTTAAAAAAGCAGGTTAAGTCTGAAACGAATAAGGCAAAGACAAAAGCCAAAACAAAAGTTAAAGCCAAGAAAAAATAATCAGCAACTACTTTTCACAACCCAGTATCCCAGATACGTTGCTATAAGTCCGAATAAGATGCTAACACCTATATATGTTAGCATACCTAATGTATTTCCTTGTTTTAATAAATCGAGCGATTCATTTGAGAATGCAGAGAATGTGGTAAATCCGCCACATATACCTGTTGCTAAAAACAATTTCCAGTCGCAGGTAATAATTGATTTTTCAAAAATGCCGTAAACAATTCCGATCAAAAGGCATCCAAAAATATTTATTGATAAAGTAGCGTAAGGAAAATCAGTATTTAATTTCTGATTAATAACAAGGGTAGAAATATAGCGAGCAATACCTCCTAAGAAACTACCTACTCCAACTAAAATAATTTGACGCATATACTCTTTGTTGATTAGCAAATTCAAATATGCTATTTTTTTTGGCATGATGATTGGCTTCAGCAAAATAAGTTCAAAAAAATAAGGAGGACCCAACTATGAAAAATTTACTTTACACTTTTATTGCTTTAGTTACATTAAACATTAGTGCTAAAGCAGACGGATTCAGATCTAAACTTAATATCCGGACTTTTAACAATCGTTCTATCATTGTAGAAATCGACCGGATTAGTTACAACAACCCTTCAAGAGAATTTATCATTACCGACTTAACACCAGGCGACCATAAAATTAAAATCTGGACTGTTGGTGGTCAACATTACAATTACGGTTACAGTAATGGATGTGGCCCAAGACCAGGAAATTTCCGATTGGCTTATAATGGATTTATTACTATCCCAGCTGGAGCACGCGTAAAAGCAATGCTTACCTATCAGAACATTTTAAAGGTAACCGACATTTACCCTTTGCCAGGAACTATTCATCAGGATTGTAACAATGTGATAGTACCAGTCAATCAAGGTTATTGCGGAAACTATTATGGAAATTTAAATAACTATGGCTGTAATTCTGTCTACAGTGACCAATTTATCGAGTTCAAGCAAATAGTTGCGCACGAAAGCTTTGATGATACCAAAATTGCAATGTGTAAGCAGTATATCAGAACACACCCAATAAATAGTGGAGAATTAAAAGTTCTTTTAGGGCTAATTACTTACGATAGAAACCGAATTGACCTTGCGAAATATAGTTATGCGTATGTAAACGACCCGGATAAATTCTACACTGTGTATAATGCTTTCACATTCGATAGTAGCATCAACGAGTTAATCAATTGGATTAACCACCAGTCATAACCCCCACTTTTTTAAGTTTCAGCCCCGATCTGTTTAACAATCGGGGCTTTTTTATGTTTGACTTATACTAATAAGGAGCAAATAATAGTTAAATTTGCACCTTGTTTTAAAGTACCAAGCTTAAAATCATGACATCTAACAATCAAGTTCTTGAAAAAGTAATCATAAAGTTTGCGGGTGACTCCGGGGATGGGATGCAACTTACAGGAACACAGTTTACCAATACGGCTGCCTTATTTGGCAACGACCTAAGTACTTTCCCAGACTTCCCAGCTGAAATCAGAGCCCCACAAGGAACTATTCCTGGTGTATCTGGTTTTCAATTGCACTTCGGAAGTGTAAATATTTTCTCACCTGGCGACTTTTGCGACGTGCTTGTTGCGATGAATGCAGCTGCCTTAAAAGCCAACTTGCGAAACTTAAAGAAAGGCGGAACCATTATCGTGAATACGGATGGATTTGACCCTAAAAATTTGCGTCTGGCGAATTATGCTGATAATATTAGTCCGTTAACAGATGGATCACTTGAGAGTTACCGAGTAATTACCATTGATGTAACGAAAATGACGAAGGCGACTTTAGCAGATTCAGGATTAGGCACCAAAGAAATTGATAGAGCTAAAAACATGTTTGTTTTAGGTTTCTTGTATTGGATGTATAACCGCGACATGTCGTTTACAGTTAACTTCTTAGAGGAGAAATTCTCTAAAAAGCCTGAAATATTAGCAGCAAACTTAAAGGTACTGAATGCAGGATATAACTTTGGTGAAACCAGTGAAACTGCCGCTACACGATTTACGATTAACCCTGCACCTATGCCCGCAGGAACTTACCGAAACATTATTGGTAACCAGGCAACAGCTATTGGTTTAATTGCAGCATCACAAAAAAGCGGATTAGACTTATTTTTAGGTAGCTACCCTATTACGCCTGCTTCAGATATATTGCATGAATTAGCGCGACATAAAAATTTCGGAGTAAAAACCTTTCAGGCGGAAGATGAAATTGCTGCTATTTGTTCTGCAATTGGAGCTTCTTTCGGCGGTAAATTAGGGATTACTACTTCATCAGGACCTGGTATTGCATTAAAAACAGAAGCAATGGGTCTTGCTTTAATGCTTGAATTACCTCTATTAATTATTAATGTTCAGCGTGGAGGTCCATCAACTGGATTGCCTACTAAGACTGAGCAAAGCGATTTGTTTCAGGCTGTTTACGGAAGAAACGGAGAAGCACCTATTCCTGTATTAGCTGCTAAGTCTGCTGCTGATTGTTTCGAAACCGTATACGAAGCATGTAGAATTGCATTAGAATATATGACTCCTGTAATTTTCCTAAGTGATGGTTACATTGCAAACGGATCAGAGCCTTGGAGATTTCCGAATGCAGATCAACTAAAGCCAATCAAAATTGAATTTGCGACTGAGCTAAACGGTGATAAATTTTTACCTTATAAACGAAATGAAAACCTTTCAAGACCTTGGGCAATTCCAGGAACAAAAGGTTTAGAACATCGAATTGGTGGATTAGAAAAGCAGCACGAAACAGGTAATATCAGTTACGATCCAGAAAACCATGAATTCATGGTAAAAATGAGAGCGGCTAAAGTAGAAAAGGTTGCTGACTCAATTCCAAATCAAACAATAGACAATGGAACTGAGAAAGGTAAAATATTAGTTTTAGGATGGGGTTCAACTTATGGCGCGATTAAAGGTTCCGTTATTGAAGCGAGAGCAAAAGGAATTGATGTTAGTCATGCGCACTTACGTCATATTGTACCATTCCCTAAAAACCTTGGAGCGTTATTAAAAAATTATGAGACGGTATTGATTCCTGAAATGAATACAGGGCAGTTACGTTCAATTATTCGTGATAAATTTTTAGTGCCTGCAATTGGATTAAATAAAATTAAAGGGATGCCATTTGCAACCTCAGAAATTTTAGCAAAAATAGAAGAGTTATCTTAGTATATACAATACCGTTAGACATACATCTTAATGGAAACAACAAACACTACCACCCCAACAATGACAAGTAAAGACCTGGTTACCGATCAGGAAGTAAGATGGTGTCCTGGTTGCGGGGATTATTCAATATTAAAACAAGTTCAAACAGTAGTTCCTGAACTTGGTATTCCGAGAGAAGAAATTGTTTTTATTTCAGGAATTGGTTGCTCCTCACGTTTCCCTTATTACATGGAGACATTTGGAATGCATTCTATTCACGGAAGAGCATCAGCTATTGCCAGTGGATTAAAAGCTACACGTCCGGAGTTAAGTGTGTGGATTATATCTGGGGATGGTGATTCACTTTCAATTGGAGGAAATCACTTTATCCATTTGTTAAGAAGAAATTTCAATGTTAATCTACTATTGTTTAACAATCAAATTTACGGATTAACAAAGGGACAGTATTCACCTACTTCTGAAGAAGGAAAGGTAACTAAATCTACTCCGATGGGATCTGTTGATCATCCATTTAATCCTATTGCATTAGCGTTGGGAGCTGAAGGAAGTTTTATTGCAAGATCGATGGATAGAGATCCTGTTCATTTGAAGGATATGCTAAGAAGATCGAATGCTCATATTGGAACATCATTGCTAGAGATCTACCAAAACTGTAATGTCTTTAATGATGGAACATTTGAAATTTTCACAGAGAAATCAAGCAAAAAAGAAGAGACTATATTTTTAGAAAATGGCAAACCGTTAATCTTCGGACAAAACGCAGATAAAGGAATTTTGCTTGATGGATTTAAGCCTACGATAGTTTCAATTACAGATGGAAAGTATAGTGCAAATGATTTATGGGTGCATGATGAAAGTGATTTAACTAAAGCAGGAATACTTTCAAGATTTTTTGAAAGACCAGTAGAAGGCACAGGACATTTACCAAGACCATTTGGTGTATTTTACGAGAACAATCGCGCATGTTACGAAGTTGGTCTAAATGAACAAATCGTAATGGCTAAGAATAAAAAAGGGGCAGGGAATTTAGATGCACTTTTAAGAGGAGGAGAAACCTGGGAAATTAAGTAATCGATTAGTTGTACTTTGCAACTATCGGTATTCTGCGTCCTCTTCCAAAAGACTTTGATGATACACGAATAATTGGTGCGAACTGATTTCGTTTCCACTCGTTCGCGTTTACCATTTTGATTATTCTGTTTACCGTTTCTGCATTTTGAAGTTTATCAATGATTGCATTTGCACCTAATGCATTTTCGACATATTCAAATAAAATTGCATCTAACAAATCATATTCAGGCAGTGAGTCTGAATCTTTTTGGTTTGGACGCAATTCTGCTGATGGAGCTTTTTGAATAGTATTGAATGGAATTATTTCTTCATTAGAATTGATATAATTAGCCAGCTGATATACTTCTGTTTTATACAAATCGCCAATAACAGATAAGCCACCACACATATCACCGTAAAGAGTTCCATACCCTACCGCCAATTCGCTTTTATTAGAAGTATTTAATAGGATGTAACCAAACTTATTACTTAAAGCCATTAAAATATTTCCACGAATTCGCGACTGGATATTTTCTTCAGCAACGTTAAAAGAAGTCCCTTTAAAAGAATCATGCAAGGCCATTTCATAACGGTTAAATATATCCGCAATTGAAATAATTTCGTGAGTGCATTTTAATTTTTCAACTAAGCTCAATGCATCATCAATAGAATGCTGAGAAGAAAATTCAGAAGGCATTAATACAGCATGCACATTTTCACTTCCTAATGCGTTTGCTGCTAAAGCCAATACAACAGCAGAGTCAATTCCACCCGACAAACCAACAATTGCTTTTTGAAAACCTGATTTTCCGAAATAATCTTTTATTCCTAATACAAGTGCATTATTAATCTTAGAGATTTTAGAAGGTGTAGGATATACAACTGTTTCGAGTTTATTAAACTCCTTCTTTGTTTCATCGAATTCGACAACTAAAAAATCTTCTTTAAAATAATCTAGTTCCTTTACAATAGATCCGTCGGCATTCATCGCTAAAGATCCTCCATCAAAAACAAAATCGGTATTAGCGCCAACTTGATTAACATATACAAGTGGAAGATGATAATTACTTACATTCTTTCTTAAAATATTTTTACGCTCATCTTCGTGATTAAAGTCAAAAGGAGATGCAGCAATATTTACCATCAATGCTGGCGACTCTTTTACGAGTTCATTCATTGGCCAATTAGTGTACAATGGATCAGCATCAATATTCCAAAGGTCTTCGCAAATGGTTAAGGCTATTTTCACTCCATTAACATCAACACATTGGTAAGATTTGTTTTGCTCAAACCAACGATACTCATCAAAAATATCGTAAGTGGGCAAAAGTGATTTATTTCGAATAGCTTTTATTTCCCCGTTTTGCAATAGCACTGCTGAATTAAAGAGGTTCTTACCATTAATATCGGGATTCATTGTTGGAGCACCAATAATAACTGAAATATTTTTACACTCTACCGCAATCACTGCTAATGCCTGATTACAAGATTCAATAAAGTGATGATAATTTAGTAAATCCAAAGGTGGATAACCGCAAATAGCCAACTCTGAAAAAACCAACAAATCGATATTTTGATTAATCGATTGATGAATTTTATCAAGAATAATTTTCTTATTAAAATCTAAATTACCTACATGGTAATTCGACTGAGCAAGTGCTATACGCAACATTGAATAATAATAAACCTAATTAAAACATGATTCCAAGATTCAATGCCACATAATTAGAGATGGCTTTAAATTCTGGATCATTGTCATTCTTTTTAGATAAAACATCTACAAAGCCATTATTAAATTCTAACGATGCGAGAAAAGTTGTTGATCCCGAAATAGTGTATTCTGTTCCTACTGCAATCATCATCGACATATTAATATCGGTAACATAGGCTTTCGATTCAATATTTGATTCAGTAATAGATCCTAGTTCGGTAGTTGTCTTCGCAGATAAATTCAATCCCGGCACCAAACCAAATTGTCCGAAATAACGATAGCGATTAAACTCATTCGTTTTCATTTTAATTCCAATTGGAAGTTCAACATATTTTAAAACATAACTTGTTCTTAAATTCAAAGAATCTACCTTTAAAATTCCTCCACGGTATGTTACCTGTACTCCGTATGTTAATGCATAATTAGGAGCAAAATTACTTTCGCCCATCAAGCCATAAGTAAAGCCTAATTTCGAACCATCTTTATTTAACCCTTTGGTATCAGGTTTCAACCATGCAACGGTAGGCGCAACTTTTAATCCGAAATGAAATTTTTGTTCCTGTGCGTTCGTTATATTCGCAGACAATATTGCTATGGTTAAAACTAATAAAAACTTATTCTTCATGATTTCAAGATTTGATGCGTTAAAATTAGGAAAATTTGCAATAATTATAACTGCTATTGGGATAATAATTTCATTGTGGGGATGCACTGAAAATAAAACGAAAAAAAACGCTCCTAAGCCAGTAGAAATTTCTGATACAAAAGTTGTTTTAAAGATCAATCGCTTTGAAAAAGATCTATTTTCAATTGAAACATTTGATAGCAGTGCCGTGGTTAAATTACGAAGTAAATACGGAGATTTTTTTGATATCTGGTGTTTGAAATTAGCAGGCATTGTTAATCGTTCAATGCTTGTTAAAATTGACAATAAAGTTATCTTACCTACCAGCCCTGAATTAATCAGAAACCTACAGGACTACACGCATGATAAATATATCCGTGAAGTGTTTGATGAAGCCAATAAAAAATACGACAATATAAATGAAATTGAAGAAGGCTTAACGAATGCATTTAGTCGTTATCAAATAGCATTTCCGAAGAATAAGATACCAGCCATCACAACTTACCTATCCCCTTTTTATAGCAACATCACTGCTATCGATAATAATTTAGGAATTGGATTACACTCCTACCTTGGATCAGATTATAAATACTACCCGAGTACAGGTCAGCCAATGTATTTGATTAAAAAATTTCGCAAAGAATATATCGTTACTGATGCAATAAAAGGATGGCTCGATAGCGATTATATGAACGATAATACAGAACAAAATTTTATCAATCAAATTATTTACCAAGGTAAAGTTCTTTACGCTTTAGAGTGCTTAGTGCCTGAAGCAGATGATAGCATTAAAACTGGTTATTCGTCGAAACAAATCGAATGGGTATTTGAAAATGAGCAAAACATCTGGAAAGTAATTATTGATAATAATCTTTTATTCAGCAATAAACCGAAGCAATACCTGAAGTTTATTAATGATGGGAATACTACAAGTGGATTCCCAAAAGAAGCACCTGCTAAATTAGGAGGATTTATTGGGTGGCAGATTGTAAGAGCATATATGAAGAGACATGAAGGAATGCCATTAGAAACACTCTTTCAAATTAATGATGGAAAAACTATTCTGAATGAATCAGGATACAAACCAAGCAAAAACTAATATGAGCACCATACAGATTTTTACTTTTAATCCTACTCAAGAAAACACTTACATCATAAGCGATGAAACAAAATCGTGTGTGGTTATTGATCCGGGTTGTTATTATCCAGAGGAGAAAAGAGAACTCTTTGAATATATCCAAACTGAAGGCCTTACGGTTACACATCTATTGAATACACATTGTCATACTGATCATGTTTTAGGTAATGCTTTCATCAATGAATGCTACCATGTCATTCCTAAAATTCATTCGGAAGAAGTTATCGTATTACAACATGCAAAAACGATGGGAGCTTCATTCGGATTAATGATGGACGAGTCGCCAGAGCCAGATGTGTGCTTAGTAGAAGGTAACAAAATTGTTTTTGGAAATACAACACTTGAAATAATTTTTACTCCTGGACATTCACCTGGAAGTGTTTGTTTTTATAATGCAGAAGAGAATTTTATTATTGGTGGTGATGTTTTATTTAGAACGAGCATTGGCAGAACAGATTTGCCAGGCGGGGATTTAGACACTTTGTTGAACTCTATCTCTAAAAAGTTATTTACTTTAGAAGATGAAATCACGGTTTATCCTGGACATGGACCATCAACCACCATCGGATATGAAAAAAAGCATAATCCTTTTTTAAAGAACTTTTAATCTGATGAAGAAACAATACTTACTGCTATTCTTTCTGTTTTTTTTCTGTTTAAATGTTAACAGTCAAAATGTACAATTATCCTCCACAAATATTAACCAAGGAGGATTTGACTACGCATCGGTACTTGGCGAACTTGATGAAGGATATATCCTATTACAAAGTAATATCCCGATTGGAACCGATAAAGAACGTGTTGGATTAAAGTCGAGGAAATTGCAGTTGTGTTATTTCAATCATTCGTTAACTAAGCAGTGGCAGCAGCCGGTTACAACTAGCATTGCGGGTGGCAATATTGAGAATATTCATGTATTCAACGGACAACTATTTATCCTATACAGCACCTTTAATAAAGAGAATGGCGTAATGGAATTTTACGCAGACACCTATAATAGTTTAGGAAAATCGTTACAATCAAAAAATAAATTAGGAACTGTTTCGATTAACAAGTACAACAACCTCGAAAAATCAAGAGTTGTTGTTAGTCCTGATAAAAAGAGCTTTAGTATTTACCTAAATGAAACCGACGATGTTAGTCAGAATATTAATTTGATTACTTACTATTCGTCGGACAACATCAAAACAAAAAACTTTAGTCTTAAATACGGAAGAGGACAATTATATCTAAACAACTATTTGTTGGATAACAGTGGCAATTTCTTCATGACAGGACAAGTAAAAAACAAAGACAATAAAAAACAAAAGTCACAGTATTTATTTTGCTACATCACCTCCCTCAATTCAGTAATAGAAAAAATGATTACTGATTATAACTCGCCAATTTCCGACATTATTATTAAATACAATCCCGTAAAAGATGCGGTAGTTTGTGGCGGTATTGGTGTTGACAATACATCTTACTCTGGGTCTGGAATTAAATTACTTACTGTTGATTCGAATTATAATTTCAAAGAAACAAATTATTCCATACAGGGAAGCAGTTTAAAAGAACTTATTGGAGAAAGAAACAGCAGTGGTATCAGCCTAGACAATTACACTATTCAAGATTTAATCTTGCGCGAAGATGGAGGAGCATTATTAGTTGCAGAGGCGCAGTACCTGAGTGAGTATTCCTTTTATGATCAGTTTACACAAACCTTTAACAGAAGAACAGAATACCATTTCGATAATATTGTTTTATTTTCTGTTTCGCCGGAAGGCAGTATAGACTGGTGCAGGGTAATTAAAAAAGAACAAGTATCGATGGATGACTTTGGGATTTTCTCATCGTTTGCATCATACATAAACAATGAAGAAATTGGAATCGTTTACAATAAAGATTCTGGCAGAAACTTCGAATTAATGCATGTATTAATTTTGAAAGATGGTCAATTAGCCAGTAAGCGAATCAATAAATCAAATATTGATGCGATAATACCCAAATATAACAGGCAAACGGATGCTACTGAGCTATGTGTGCCGGTATTAATTAAACGAC
>CAINEC010000023.1 GCA_903847585.1 uncultured Bacteroidota bacterium | reverse complement strand
GAATGAAACTTTAAATTTCCTACAGCCAATGCCATCAGATAAGAAGGGACCGCTTGTGGCATTTTAAACGTATAGGCGCCATCGTTATGAAGTGTTGTATCGTTCTCGGCACTCATCACCGCCATTAAATTAGCAGGGCAATGAATCTTCGCAGAATAGGTAAAGCGAATCCCTGGACTATCCTGTATAGGAATCCATGTACGCGCTAAAACTGCCTGACTTTGTGTAAATAAAAACGGGAAATCACCACCAGCAGTTTGCTCAGGAGTTAACCATTGTAACGCTGCTGCATCTGGAGATGTACTATATTTTACTTTAACCTTTTTTGTTGTTGGTTTAATAGCAATCGATAAATCACTTCCAATATATGGTTGTGATTTACCTAACGAATAGGAAGTTACTTCGCCATCTGCCCATACCGAATCAATCGTTAAATCACGTGCATCTAAATGTAATTCGTTTGTTTTCCCGTTTGTTTCAATAGAAAGTTCGGCATTTCCTGCTAATTGTTTTTTATCAAAGTCTACATTTAAGTCGAGATGAAGGTGTTTAACTACCGCCTCTTCTGGTTTAGCATAAGAATGAAAATCGTGTACGCTCATAGGTTGCTCTGTTTTTTTTGCTTTTGTTGTACAGGACGATATCAAAAATAATCCTGACGCAATTATTGAAAGGGTTGATTTTAACATTGGATTGTTTACAGGTAAAGCGTAAAACTAAATAGAATCATCGAGTATTGAGTTAAGTTCGCATAAGATTTAATCAACATCATGACCTTTAATAAAAATGTTCTCCTTTCCATCATCAGGCGTACTTTCCTAATAATGGGTGGAATGCTTTTGTTCATGATTGTTTTTTCATTTACAACAGGGCCATTTTACCTCTATTATTGGCTTGGCAAATCAAACAGTGAATACCAATTTAAGCCTCGGCATATCATCGTATTGGGTGGCGCCGGCTATCCAAGTGCTACGGCTTTACTTAGAAGTTATTATGCTTCCGAAGTTTATAAAAAACAACTTGTGTGCGATATATATGTTTGTCAGCCATCAACGGCAGAAACACCTGTTATAAACAGCGATGCTTATAAAATTTCCAAAGATTTGATCACAAGAGGCGTTGACAGCACAAAAATTTTTCTGGAAACAATTGGTAAAAATACGAGAGAAGAAGCATTGCAAATAGTGGCTATCAATCCTCAATTGAAAAACGAACCTTGTATTTTAGTGACTAGTCCTGAACACATGAAACGAGCAGTAGCCGTATTTAGAAAAGCAGGATTTAAAAATATTGGTGGAGAGCCCACCTTCGATTTATGTGGACCAGCAGATTTACTTTACAACGATAAAGAGCTTGGGGGTAATAAATCTTTGCCCACTATCGGACAAGAAACACAGCTTCGCTATCAATTCTGGAATCATTTCATATATCAGATACTATGTTATCGTGAGTTAATGGCTATTACCTGGTATTGGTTAAAAGGCTGGGTTTAATTAAGATTTTTTGTGAATTGATATCCGCATTTATTACATTAACTTTGTCGCAAGAATGAAAAAAGTTTTATTGGCTATTTCTATTTTGATGTTAATAATACAGGCTTCCTGTGTTAATGATAAATACATTCCTGATGTAGTAAATAATCAGTGTGACACTACCCATTATTCAAGAGTAATAAAACCAATTATTGTTACTAACTGTACTATGAGTGGTTGTCATAATGGTCAGTCGAGCATTCCTAATTTTTTAAATTATGCTGAAGTAAAAATAGCTGTTGAAGAAATTGAAGATGGTGAACCTGAGTTTTTACATCGTATTAAAATTCCTTTAAATCAACCTGGCCACATGCCTGTTGGAGATGTTTTGTCGCCAAGCGATATTCAATTGATTGAAGACTGGATAAATAGTGGTTATGAAGGCTGTTAATAGAATTATGAAGACAAGTAAGCTTTTGTTTTTGTTACTATTTTGCCTATCGCAAAATTCATTTTTATTTGCTCAAGACGATATGCTCAAATTGTTGAACGAGCAGGATACGTTAACAGGGAAAGAGTTTATGAACCCTGCTTTTAAAACTAATCGTATTATCAATCTTCAAACAGCAGAAGTCATCAAGAAAAAAATGCTGGACATAAAAATTGCGCATCGTTTCAGTGCCATCGGAACATCGAGTAATGGAACTAGTTCGGTGCATAATTTATGGGGGTTTGACGAATCAAGTGATATCAGAATTTCATTTGATTATGGATTAACTAATAACTGGAATGTTGGATTTGCAAGGTCTAAATACCTAGAGAACTGGGAGCTGAATACTAAGTGGAAATTTGCTAGTCAACGAAGAGATAATTCGATGCCTTTTACCGCAACCTTATTTTGCGTAGCCACCTATTCCAGCAAACAAAGCATGTATTATATTTTTGATAACCCTTCTAAGAGTACTGAGTTAAAACGACACTTTGCCTTTGCAAGTCAACTGGTATTATCACGTAAGTTTTCTGATCGATTATCGTTTGAAATATCTCCCATTTATGTTCATCGGAACTTTGTAACCGTGAACGATAAAAATGAAGCGTTTGCTTTGGGC
Source organism: uncultured Bacteroidota bacterium (assembly GCA_903847585.1). Classification (GTDB taxonomy): domain Bacteria; phylum Bacteroidota; class Bacteroidia; order AKYH767-A; family OLB10; genus CAINEC01. The sequence goes on along the minus strand of CAINEC010000023.1, from coordinate 2,754 downwards.
GCTGGTGGTCGATTGCGAATCACTAAGCGAATGTCGTTTATTGCTGATTATGTTTACAACTTCGGAGAATACAGAAAAGTAAAAAACAAAAACGGTATTTATAATCCGCTTGGACTAGGATTAGAATTCGAAACGGGTGGCCACGTTTTCTCTTTGATGTTCAGCAATGCTGCTGCTATTAATGAAACCCAATTTGTTACTAATACTGTTGACACCTGGACAAAGGGAGGGGTGCGCTTTTGCTTTACAATTGCTCGCGGATTCGATCTTTCAAAAAAGAAAGTCGCTTCCAAATTATAATTGCTTACTTATTGGTAGGTTTGTAAAATTATTCTCCTAAAATGCCACAATCAGTAGTCACTAATACGCTCAGCCCAGAACCTGCACAAGCGGATTCTAATTTGAACGACTCTACTGCATTTGCTTCACCATTTCAATTTACAGATTCACAGGACAGCGCTAATAATGCCATTGACAGCGCCGAGAATAAGTCGCTTAATGGCCCTGGCGTTTTTAAAAATCACCTCTTAAAGCCTGTTAACCCTAATGCGCGACCGTTAAACGATACCATTAGCGATTGGCTTACCATTTCGCTCATCGTAATGATGGTGTTCTTTACCTGGTTTCGTCTGTTTTACTATAAAATTTTCCGACAGCTGTTAACCTCTTATTTTAACATGACGGCAAGTAATCAGATTGTTCGTGATGAAAGCTATTTACTACAAAGGGCCTCGCTTGTGATCAGTATTATTTCCTATTTGTTGGCAGGACTCTTTTTATATCAAATCAGCGTTTTATATGATTGGCAAATTTACTGGCTCCAAAAGGGACTCGTACGGTTTGTTTTGTTTTCATTAATTATTGCCATTTCTTACTCTGTAAAAATGATTTTATTGCGGGTTTTAAGTGTTGTATTTAATCAGGAAAAAGCAGCAGGAACCTATATTTTTAATCTGTTTCTGATGATTATGATGTCAGGTCTTATTTTGTTCCCTGCTAATATCTTTTTGGCCTATTCCTCAATGGCTGTTAAACATTTTGCTGCCATTGCCACTATCTCATTAATTGGCCTGATGTTTTTGTTCCGATTATCAAGGGCAATAAGAATATGGTTCTCTATCCCGCAATTCTCTTTTTTCTATTTGTTTTTGTACCTTTGCGCCTTCGAAGTTGCACCCCTATTAGTTGTTTGGAAATTAAGCATCGGATAATACGCACTCGAAAGCCTAAGGGGTTAGCCCCGATTGTGTACCAAATAAACAGTTAAGTAAAGTTGAAAGTAAAATCTATATTAGTTACACAACCGAAGCCGGAAACCGATAAGTCGCCTTATTTTGACTTAGCAAAGAAGTTTTCTTTGAAAATCGATTTTCGTGAGTTTATTCATGTGGAGGGAATCCAGGCGAAAGATTTTCGCAAGGACAAAATCAATATTACAGAACATACCGCTGTAATTCTTACGAGCCGTCATGCCGCAGATCACTTCTTCCGTATCTGTCAGGAAATGCGCGTGACCAACATGGAAGAGTTAAAATACTTCTGTATTTCTGAGTCAACGGCACATTATCTTCAAAAATATATTACTTACCGTAAGCGTAAAATTTTCTTCGGAAAACAAAACATCAACGACTTACTGGAAGTATTGAAAAAACACAAGAAAGAAAAGTTCTTGGTTCCATGCTCTGATATCGCGAAGCAAGAAATTGCAGATACGCTTCAAGCAAACAACTTCGATTTTACAAAAGCAACTATCTACAAAACGGTTTGCAGTGACTTAAGCGATCTTGCAGATGTAAAGTATGATATGTTAGTGTTCTTTAGTCCTGCAGGAATTACTTCTCTTTTCAAAAACTTCCCTGACTTCAAACAAAATACAACATTGATTGCTGCTTTCGGACAAACAACTTCGCAAGCCGTATTAGATGCTGGTCTTCGTTTAGATATTCAAGCGCCGATTCCTCAGTCGCCATCTATGACGATGAGTATCGAAAATTATATCAAGAAAAATAAATAGCCTTGTTCAACCAACAAAGCAACGATTAATAACAAAGCCTTGACGAGATTGTCGGGGCTTTTGTATTTTTAACCCACCAATGGAGCTTACTCACTCATCCCATCCAAATTTTACACTTCCTGCTTCCATGCGAATGAAAAGTAAGAAGTCGTTTGATTTGCTTTTTGAAAAAGGAAAACGCCATTGGGTATCTCCGTTTGAAGCCATTGCACTCGAAGTTCCTTTTGATGAAAGCATGCCCCTTCAAGTTGGATTTGTTGCTCCTAAGCGGAAATTGAAAAGGGCGCACGACCGTAATCGTATGAAACGTTTGATGCGTGAAAGCTTTCGCCTGAATAAGAACGAGCTCTTAAACACCTGTTTAATGCAGCGAAAGGGCCTAATTGTATTGTTCATTTCTCAGTGTAATTCCACTGTTGAATACCCAAAAACTCAAGAGAAAATAAAGTTACTTTTACAGCGTTTAACATTAGAACATGCGCAAACTGCCGGCTAAGCTGATGATCTTACTGATAAAGTTCTACAAAGGAGCTATATCGCCACACTTAGGTAAGGCCTGCCGTTATACACCCACCTGCTCACAATACGGAGTGGAGGCCATTACAAAACATGGCGCCATCAAAGGTGGCTGGCTCACGTTCAAAAGAATTTTATCTTGTAACCCTTGGGGCGGACATGGTTATGATCCGGTACCTGAAAAATAAGTATATTTAATCGATGAAGAATTTAATTCGAATTAT
>CAINEC010000022.1 GCA_903847585.1 uncultured Bacteroidota bacterium | reverse complement strand
TGCAGGAAGAGCCTGAGAATATGGGGTCGTGGTCGTACTTATTGCGTACATGGACAAATGCTGAAGTAAAGTTAATTGCGCGTGAGGCTAGTGCTAGTCCAGCAACAGGTTCACATAAGCAACACGATAAAGAACAGCATGCGCTTATTGATAAAGCATTTGCAAAATCAGAAATACCAGTATTAATTTAAAATATAACGTAGCGTACCTACGAAAAAAATAAAATTATGGCAGTAGAAATAAAAGTTCCTTCTCCGGGTGAGTCGATTAGTGAAGTACAAATTGCGCGTTGGATTAAAAACGATGGCGATTATGTTGAGAAAGATGAAGAGATTGCAGAAATTGATTCCGATAAAGCAACGCTTACTTTGGTTGCAGAAGCTGATGGTGTTTTAAAAACATTAGCTAAAGAAGGAGAAACAATTGCGGTTGGTTCTGTTGTAGCATCGATTGATACTTCAGCAAAAGCTCCTGCTAAAAAAGAATCAAAGAAAGCAGAGCCTGCTAAAGCAGAAGCTGTTGCAACTCCTGTAGCTGCTGTTGCAGCAGGTGCAAAAGATTCATATGCAAACGGACATCCAAGTGTGGCAGCAAAGAAGATAATGGATGAAAATAATATCGCTCCAAATCAAGTTGCATCATCAGGTAAAGATGGTAGAATTACCAAAGGTGATGTGATGAATGCCATGAAGAATGGAACACCTCGTTTAGCAATGCCAACTCATGAAATTTCACGTGATCAAAAGCGTGAAAAAATGACCATGCTTCGAAAGAAAGTTTCTGAGCGATTAGTATCCGTGAAACGTAATACAGCGATGCTTACTACTTTCAACGAAGTAGATATGAGCGCGGTAATGAATTTAAGAAAGCAATATAAAGATGCATTCAAAGAAAAGCATGGTATCGGATTAGGATTCATGAGTTTCTTTACCAAGGCCGTTACTGAAGCACTTCAGGCTTTCCCGGCGGTGAACGCTCAAATAGATGGTGATGAAATCGTTTACCATAATTATTGCGATGTAGGTATTGCTGTTAGTGCTCCTAAAGGATTAATGGTTCCTGTAATTCGTAACGCTGAGGCATTAACCCTTGCGGAAATTGAGTCAACAATTGCTAAGCTTGCATCTAAAGCTCGCGATGGAAAGATTACTGTGGATGAGATGAATGGTGGAACATTTACGATTACTAACGGTGGTGTATTTGGGTCAATGATGTCAACACCTATTATCAACCCTCCACAGAGTGCCATATTAGGTATGCATAATATCGTTGAGCGTGCTGTTGTGGTAAATGGTAAAGTAGAAGTGCGACCAATAATGTATCTGGCCTTGTCATATGATCATCGTATTATCGATGGACGAGAGTCGGTTGGGTTCTTAGTAAAAGTGAAACAGATGATAGAAGATCCTATCAAACTAATGACTGGTGGAACAGATCCGCTGAAAGTGTTATTAGGTGTATAATTTATAAAGGCTCTTGAAAAAGAGCCTTTCTTGTTTTCGAGGTATCGATATTGTAAATATTGATACATTTGTTTTAAATATGAGTCAAGGTTATCAAATTAGTTTAAAAACAACATTCTTAAATTTTTTCAGAAGGATTTTCAAGCTTTCTGTTTTTGAAAAATTTTTGGCTTATTTGAATACAACATCACTATCAATTTTGGCAGGTAAATTAATACCACCGCCGTATCTCTATCAAAAGGGAAGTTTCCGTGAAGTATGTCGCAATGGAATTAATTTTAAATTAGACTTATGCGATACCGTTGATCATTATATCTTCTTCAATTATTTTGATCATTCATTAGAACAATTTTTTGATGAAGCTAAAACTGCAAATGTCATTCTTGATATTGGAGCTAACATTGGTTGGACAGCCTTACGCTTTGCCAGTAAAAATCCGAAAGCAACAATTATTGCTTTTGAACCACACCCAATAACTTTTCAAAGGGCACAAGATAATTTTGGAAGAAATAATTTTAGCAATATCACTTGTTTGAATATTGGGCTAGGAGAGAGTGCTTCCACTCTGAAAATTTATGAGTTGATGGATAATAATTCTGGGATGAACAGAATTGTTCTTGAAGAATTAGATCGACCTTTTAAAGAAGTGAAGATTGAACGTTTAGATGATGTTCTAGAAAACAGAAACATACATCATGTTGATATGATTAAAATGGATGTTGAAGGATTTGAAGGATTCGTGCTAAAGGGAGCATCTAAAATTTTGACAAACAGTAATGCTAAAATTTTAATGGAAACGGATGATGCCTTTTTAAAAAATAATGGCAACAGCGCAAGGGAGTTAATCGATATTCTTAAAGGCTACGGATATCAAACTTTTTATCGTTCCGACAAAAAATGCTTTATTCAGTCGAGTGACAATTTAGATGGTTGTCATTTTGATATGTTATGCAGCAAATAATTTATTCTGCTACCGCAATTACCTCGTGCACTTCAGGAACCATTTGCTTTAATAAATTTTCAATTCCTGATTTTAATGTAACTGTTGAAGAAGGACATCCACTGCAAGCACCTTTTAGAACCACACTTACAGTACCGTTATCAAACGATTTAAAATGAATAGCGCCGCCATCACTTTCTACAGCAGGTTTAACATACTCTTCTAATAATTCAGTAATCTTTTTTTCTAATTCTGGAGATGTAGGAATGGTAGGTCGTTCTTTAGTTTCAGCTGCAACTTCAATTGGTTTTGTCTCTGCTTTTTTTGCTGATGCAGGAACATGATTTTCATCGAAAGGAGATCCGATAAATAATGGCTCTCCCGACATTAAATAGCCTCGAATAAATTCTCTGATAATATTCGTTACATCAAACCAATCAACATCTGATTCCTTATTTAAAGTGATAAAGTTGCTGGTAATAAAAACTTTGTTGATTCCGCTAAATGCAAATAATGAAACCGCCATCGGACAATTGACAGCAGCTTCTTTTGAATCATACTCAACAACGCCTCCTTCAAGTAGGTTGATGTTGGCTACAAATTTCATACTGTTTGGATTCGGCGTAAGTTCAGCGTAAATATTAATAGGTGTCATAATGTCAAAGTAGGTTGCAAAGTTAAACAACGCAATTTGTGTTTGGTTCAGATTCGTGTAAATTTAATTCAAACAATACTTATTGTAACTTCGCAGTATAAATGAACTATCAGCCAGAAAATTGTTTTGCTATTGTATCCGAAGAGGAGTTTAATTCGTGCGCTTTGGCTACTTTCCGATTTCAATCTGAGCAGATAGAGGTTTATAAAAACTATCTTCAGTTATTGGGGGTAGATGTTCGTGCAATTAGTCATTATACTCAAATTCCTTTTCTTCCCGTATCATTATTTAAATCGAAAGAAATTATTGCTAGCAATTATACTCCTGAAATTATTTTTACCAGCAGTGGAACAACCGGTATGATTACCTCGCAACATCAAGTAGCTAAAGTGGATTTGTATGAACATAGTTTTCTAAAAGCTTTTCAAAATGCGTATGGTGCTATTGAAGAGTATTGCGTGATTGGTCTCCTTCCAGCGTATCTCGAAAGAAAAGGCTCGAGTTTAGTTTACATGGTAAATCGATTGATTGAAAAAAGTAATCATCCACATTCGGGTTTTTATTTGAATCAGTATTCGGAATTGCAACAATTACTACAACAGTTAAAATCAAATAAACAGAAAACAATTTTGATTGGGGTAACCTTTGCTTTGTTGGATATGGCGGAGAATTTTTCAGTCGATTTTCCCGATTTGATAGTGATGGAAACAGGAGGAATGAAGGGACGGAGGAAGGAAATTGTAAGGGAGGAATTACACCATATTTTATCTAAAGGATTTGGCGTAGAAAAAATACATTCAGAATACGGAATGACGGAGCTATTATCGCAGGCATATTCAAATGGTGATGGACTTTTTAATTGTCCGCCTTGGATGAAAATTATCATTCGAGAAATCAATGATCCAAAGCAACTAGTTAAAGAAGGTATTACGGGCGGCGTTAACATTATTGATTTGGCAAACTACTATTCATGCGCTTTTATTTCAACGCAGGATCTTGGCAAAATTCATCCTGATAATCAATTTGAAATTGTAGGCCGTTTTGATAACGCTGATCTGCGTGGATGCAATTTATTAGTCCAGTAAAAATCTACAATAATTTAGATTCATTTCATCTTGTAAATAGAATGGTTTAGGTTACATTTGCGCTTTCATGGAAAATACATTGCCTGCATCTGAAACCTTGGGACTAAATCATAAACTCAGCGATTATTCACAGCTTACCAAAATGAGGCTTGCCACATTGGTCGTTTTTTCGGCTGCAATGGCATTCATGACTGCGCCAGGAGCAATCGATTTTGTTAAAATGGGGTGGTTGATATTAGGAGGTTTTTTAGTGACGGGTTCTGCCAACGGATTTAATCAAATCATGGAAAGGGATTTAGATAAGTTAATGGATAGAACATTAACAAGGCCTCTTCCTGCGGCAAGAATGTCGGTTACCGAAGCTATAATTGTTTGCATAGTAACAGGTATAGCGGGGGTTTTTATTCTGGGGTATTTCATGAATATGCTAAGTGCTGTGTTAGGATTATTAGCAATTCTCCTTTATACAGTTGCCTACACACCGCTAAAACGAAAAACTCCATTCGCTGTTTTTGTGGGTGCTATTCCAGGTGCTATTCCTCCATTGTTAGGTTGGGTAGCTGCAACAGGAAACATTAATTCGGTTGGATTGTTATTATTTACGATTCAGTTTTTATGGCAGTTTCCACACTTTTGGGCAATTGCATGGGTGTTGGATGACGATTACAAAAAGGCTGGATTTAACTTACTTCCTACAGGAAAAAGAGATAAAGGATCTGCGATGCAAGCCGTTTATTATACAATCAGTTTACTTCCAGTTGCTGTAATGCCATTGGTATTTAATGTCTCTGGATGGGTATCAATGATTTTAATAGTTGCGGTCACATTTTATTTTCTTTTTCAGGCTATTCAGCTCTATAAAGAATGTTCAATTGAAGCTGCTCGAAAATTAATGTACGGATCATTCTTCTATCTTCCTGTGGTTCAAATAGCAATGGTAATTGATAAAATAGGATAAACTATGGAAAATACAATCACACAAAACACAAACGAAACAGAACCAATGATTCCTACCCAGAAAATTTTATTATGGATAGGATTAGCAGGTATCATCATGTTTTTTGCTGCTTTAATGTCGGGTTATATTGTACGACAAGCAGAAGGTAATTGGCTGGTATTTGAAATACCTTCTATGTTTTATGTTTCAACGGTAGTCATACTCTTAAGTAGCCTTACCTTTGAAATTGCCAAGAAAGCAATCAAAAAAGATGATTTTAAAAAGACTTATCAGTTTTTAACCTATACACTTGCGTTAGGATTGATTTTCGTTATTTGCCAGTTCATGGGTTGGAACCAGTTGGTCGCTAACAATATCCATTTTTCAGGCGGAAATCCATCGGAATCATTCTTTTACGCCATGTCAGGCTTACATCTTGGCCACTTAGCATTTGGAGTAATTAGCATGCTAGTCACAACCTACAAAGCAAAAAAGAAGCGCTATTCTGCTAAAAATTACCTGGGAATTTCACTTTGTGCGATATATTGGCACTTTTTAGATTTTCTTTGGTTGATTTTATTTGTATTTTTGGCGCTCTTTAGATAAAATTTAGATAATCTTTAAAACACTCTAACTACCGTATGGCTGCAGAAGCTACACTTAACAACGAAAACTCTAACTCCAAACCTTGGGGTGGAGGAGTCTCTCCATTTGGAATCAGCTGGGGTAAAATGATGATGTGGTTCTTCCTTGTGTCGGATGCATTTACATTCTCCAGTTTAATTATTGCGTATGGTGCATTCCGTCATCGTCATACTCAGGTTTGGCCTACCGCGAATGATGTATTTACGCATTTCCCTTTTGTTCACGAACATTTGCCTTTGGCGTATGTAGGTTTAATGACCTTCATCCTAATCATGAGCTCGGTAACAATGGTTTTAGCTGTTGATGCAGGACATAGAAGAGATAATAGAGGGGTAGCAATTTGGTTAGGCTTAACTGTAATTGGTGGATTCATGTTCGTGGGTTCTCAGGCTTGGGAGTGGTATAATTTCATTACGGGTACTCCTAAAGGTGCATTAATTACAAATATGGGTGAGGTTTACCGTTTCCCAGAAAATGCTCCTAGTTTACACGGTGGTGCTCATGGTCATACTGCAATCCCTGATTGGGCATTAATTTCTCCAGATCATAAAGTGATTTCTGATAAAGCAGAAGTAGAAAGAATTAAATCGATTTCTAAACCCATCAAAGGTGCTAACTTGGTTAATAACGAATACGGACATCCGCTATTTGCTGATTTCTTCTTCTTTATTACAGGGTTCCATGGATTCCACGTATTTAGCGGGGTTGTAATTAATCTAATAATATTCTTTAATGTCCTTAGTGGCGTTTATGTACGTCGTGGGCACTACGAACACATCGAGAAAACAGGACTTTATTGGCACTTTGTCGATTTAGTATGGGTATTCGTATTTACCTTCTTCTACCTTGTTTAATTATTCATTATCCAAAAAAAGAAATTAGTCATGAGCGAACATCATAATCACGAAATGCACGGATACTATACCGGCGATATACATAATCAATTTGTTCCTGAGCATTACGATCCTAAAAATCGTTCTGTAATCTGGAAAACATTTTGGATTTTATTATTCATCACAATTGGAGAGGTTGCAATTGCATTTACAAGTCTTTCAAAAGAATTGTTAATGGTTATTTTCATTGTGTTAACTATTGTTAAAGCATATTTTATTGTTGCTTTCTTTATGCATTTAAAGCATGAGAAATTATCATTGGCATATTGCATATTACTTCCATTCATCCTTATTGTTTATTTGATTGCAATGTCGTTGACAGAAGCAAATTACTTAAACCTTTGGGATTTGATCTTTAAATAAGAGTGAAAAAATTCTGGATCTTATTTGGTTTATTGGCAGTCCCTTCCATCGCATATTTATATCTGCAAACAGGAAAAAACAACTTTAAACCACTTGAAATTTTAGGTCCAATAGAAATACAATCAAAAACCGTTGATGGGCATCAGGTAAACGATACAGTTTATCATACCATCAGCGGTTTTTCGCTTTTAGATCAGGATAGTAACCAGGTAAGTGAAAACATTTTCAAAGGCAAAATTCATATTGCTAATTTCATGTTTACTACTTGCGGAACAATCTGTCCTAAAATGTCGAGTGAAATGATGCGGGTGCAGCACGCATTTGAAAAGGATACTAATGTTGTGATTGTTTCTTATACGGTAGATCCTGAACATGAT
>CAINEC010000021.1 GCA_903847585.1 uncultured Bacteroidota bacterium | reverse complement strand
GTTGCTGAGCCTGTCGAAGCACCATTACATAATACATTTGTAGTAGAAGGAATTGAAACAGACAATACACTTGGTTGAGTAATCGTAGTTGTCGTTGAAGTAGTACATCCATTCGCATCAGTTGCCGTAACAGTGTATGTCCCTACCGCTAGATTATTAATCGTTGCTGATGTTGATCCAGTATTCCATAAGTAAGTATATCCAGCTGTACCATTCGACGCTAACGAAGTTGCTGTGCCTGTCGAAGCACCATTACACAATGCATTTGTCGTAGAAGGGATTGATACAGTTAGTACACTTGGTTGAGTAATTGTTGCCGTAGTAGAAGTCGTACATCCATTCGCATCTGTTGCTGTTACTGTATATGCCCCAGCCGATAGATTATTAATTGTTGCAGTAGTCGATCCTGTATTCCATAAGTATGAATACCCAGCTGTTCCGTTAGAGGCTACCGAAGTTGCTGAGCCTGTCGAAGCACCATTACATAGTACATTTGTTGTTGATGGTATTGTAATACTTAATAACACAGGCTGTGAAATAATTACTGAAACAGAGGAAGTACATCCATTGTCATCAGTCACATTTACCGAGTAATTTCCAGCTGAAAGATTTGATGCAGCAACTCCACTACCACCACTTGGCAACCACGAATAGGTAAACGGACCAGTTCCTGAACTTACATTCACCTGTGCACTACCGTTAGAACCTCCAAAGCAACTAACATCATTGCTGCTTAAAACAGTAACAGTCGGTCCGCCTATACTTCCGACATTTGCTGAAGCTGAAGCTGTACATCCATTTGCATCTGTAACTGTAACAACATATCCTCCAGAAGCGACATTAGAAATTGAAGATGTTGTTTGGCCACTTGACCATGAATAAGTATAAGCAGCTATACCTCCTGTTACACTAACGCTTGCACTTCCATTTGCTTGCCCACAAGTAGAAGTTGTACTCGAAGGTGTTAATGTAATTGAAGTCGGCTGCGTAAGTGTTGCACTTGTAGTTGCTGTACATCCATTTGCATCTGTCGCTGTAACAGTATATGTTCCTATAGCTAATCCACTAATTGAAGCGGTAGATGCACCAGTATTCCATTGATATGAATACCCTAGTGTGCCATTCGACGCTACCGAAGTTGCTGAGCCTGTCGAAGCACCATTACATAGAACATTTGTAGTTGAAGGAATTGAAACGGCCAACAAACTTGGTTGAGTAATCGTAGTTGTTGTTGACGTAGTACATCCACTCGCATCTGTTGCAGTTACAGTGTATGTCCCTGCCGTTAGATTATTGATTGTTGCAGTAGTTGATCCTGTATTCCACAAATAAGAATATCCTGCTGTACCATTCGATGCTAACGAAGTTGCTGAGCCTGTAGAAGCACCATTACATAATACATTTGTTGTAGACGGAATAGAGACCGTTAACACTGTCGGTTGTGTAATTGTCGCAGTTGTAGATATTGTACATCCATTCGCATCAGTTGCTGTAACAACGTATGTGCCCGCCGTTAGATTATTTACCGTTGAGCCTGTAGCACCGTTACTCCACAAGTATGAATAAGCAGCTGTTCCATTCGCTGCTTGTGCGGTTACACTTCCTGTTGCGTCACCATTACATAGTACATTTGTAGTAGAAGGGATTGAAATTGTTAATTGGGTTGGTTGTGTAATTGTTGCTGAATTTGTGGCCGTACATCCGTAAGCATCTGTTACCGTTACGGTATAAGTTCCTGCAATTAATCCCGAAGCTGTACTCCCAAACGAACCATTGCTCCACTGGTAGTTATATCCAGCTGTTCCACCACTAGGACTTGCAGATATACTTCCATTACTTCCTCCGAAGCAACTAACATTTGTAACAGTAGGCAAACTAACATTCAATTGAGGTTGCTGTAATAAAGTAGCAGATACAATTGTATTATTCGTACATCCATTTGCATCAGTTACAGTAACTGTATATACACCTACAGGCAAATTGCTTATGGAATTTGTAGTAGCACCTGTAGACCACAAATAGGTATATGGACTAGTACCACCATTTCCTACTGACGATACTGCACCAGTACTTTGTCCAAAGCAGTTAATATTAGTAGTAGATGTAATACTTACAGTTACAGCAATAGGAGTAGCAACTACGTTTGATAATACTGCCGTGCATCCATTTGCTGAACTAACGGTTACCGTATACGTCCCAACTGCCAAATTACTTAAATCCTGATTGGTTGAACCATTTGACCATTGATATGTAATTGGAGCTGTTCCGCCAGATACAGAAACATCAACCGAACCATTGGTATTACCTAAGCATAATGGATTTGTTATTACACTTGTAACCACAGGAGCATTATCAACTGTAACAGTTAGCGATGTTGTATTTGCACACTGCCCTGCATTAGGAGTAAAAGTATAAGTCCCTGTAGCAACATTACTAATTGTTGCCGGCGACCATGTACCTGTAATTCCATTCGTTGATGTTGTTGGCAAAGCTGGCGCTACAGAAGCTGCACATATTGGCCCAATAGGATTGAAGGTTGGAGTAACAGGAGGTGTTACGGTGATTGGCACTGTAGCAGTTGTTGAACAACCGCATTCATTAGTAACGGTAAGGCTATACGAAGTTGAAGATGTTGGACAAGCTGTTGGATTTAAAACATTTGTAGCTGACAAGCCTGTCGCAGGTGACCAAGCATAAGTAAAAGTTGTTTGATTGGCGAATGTAAGTGACCAATTTTGGATTGAGCCTTGGTCGATAGCACCATCATCTCCCACCCATAAACACCATGAACCATTGATTGAAGTTCCATTTAAACCACTAAAATTATTTCCTGCGCCTAATGGTTTAAACGTACCTGTAAAAGGTGCGGCTCCGGCCCCGCCTGAAATCACAGTTGCGCCAGTTGCTGAAAAAACCGTATTTGTATAATTATCACCTCCGCCACCAAGATCTTGACTAAGCAAATAATAAACGCCATTGGGCGCTTGCAAGTAAATATCTAAATCCTGATCCCATGCATGTAAAATATTAATTGCTACAGATAACACATCTCCTGTATTCCATGTTTGGTTACAAACACCACTTACATCAATACAGGTATGTGCCCAACTTCCAGTATTTACGGATGGACTACCATTGGTTGTTCCAATTCCGCCATCAGGAATAATCGCACACTCCTTACTTGTTAATGTAGCATTCACAGCCGTAACACCTGAATTAACTACTGTTGACAAAGTTGAACATGAGCCAAGACAAATAGTTGAAGGATTTGCCGTTAAAGTAATTGTTGGAGCCCCTTCATAAATCCCACTATACGTAGCAACTGCACATCCTCCTGCATCAGTAACAGATATAGAATATGATTGCCCTGTAGTCAATCCTGATATTGTTACGGATCCACCTGCAGTTGCTGATGTTGAACTCAGCGAACCAGATCCTGTATTTGTAATGGTATAAAGTCCGGATAAAAATTCAGGATAACCTCCACTAATGGCAATACTTACTGACCCACCACATGAGGCTGTTGATGAGCAAGTAATCGGATTTAAAAATGTTATTGAAATTGGATCACCAATATCAAAGCAACCATCACCATTTTGATCATGGGCAACAACACCATTCCAGTTTAATCCATTATCACCATCATCAGCAGTTATTGGTACAAAAACTAATGTGTTATTCGTTGCATTGATCCCAGGTAAATTTAAAATTGGAGATCCACAATTTGACGAATTAGTTGCATAAGCGCTATTGGCAAAATCCTGTCCTGTCCAATAATAACCTGTCCAGTTAGGATCTAAGTCTGGGTCAGGAACTGTAGGGCCAGGTGATAAATAAATCGCATAAAATAATTCGGAATCATCCCAACCTGGATCAAAAGACGGAGGAAGAACATAATTATTATTACTCACCAAAGAAACCGAACCACCTGAACATAACACAACCTGAGTATTACTTCCCGACGTAGATACAGTACCGTTAGTAGCAGTTACCGTAACCGTTCCAGCGTTTGCACCACAACATTGAGGTTCGGCAATTGTTACAGAAGAAATTGTTGGTGCACCTGCTGCCGAATAAACCGCAGTAATAGTACAATTACCCCCATTACCATTTGATGCAGGCAAAGACCAATTCAGAGGACTTGTAAATGGTGCGTTATAAACCACACTCCCTCCGCAAGAACTGGAAATTGTTAATGTTCCGGTTGAAGGCATGCAACTATTTGTTGTTAATGTGCCCGACATTGTATACTGACCACCAACACAGGGGCCAGGCGTTGCCGTTAGTGTATTACAACTAGGTGCAGTATAGGATGCAGGTAAAATTGTTGGTGAACCAACAGCAGAAAACACAGCCGTAACCGTATGTGCATTTCCGTCACCACAAATATTAGGAATTGAATAAGAAATATTACTAGTAAAGGGTGCATTTATTACTTGAGATCCGCCACTAGAATTAGTAATCGTTAGAGTACCTGAGCTTGGCGGTGCAGGAACATCGACTGTTCCTGTTAATGTGAAATATCCGCTGGCACATGGACCTGGAACAGCAGTTAATAAATTACAATTAGTGGAGCCCGCACCTGCAGTACTGGAATTAGTCTGATTAAATTGAATATTACCCGGTTGGTTTGAGTAATTTGTTATCAACATCATGTACCATTGTCCTGCAATTGCATTCGGTATGGTTGCTGTTTCAATAGGCGCAATTGAAAAACTACAATCAATAATATTACCAGCAGCAAGTCCAGCACACATTGCAGCCTGCGATGCAAATGGCCCCCATAAAACAAAGTCAACATCAATTCCAACACCTGCATTTGTATTTTGAGAGATATTAAAAGTGATAGGACCGTTTGATTGAATATTCATAAAATAAAAAGCAGGATTTGGAGTAGAACCAAGACATCCATAAATACCACCACCACCTAATGAAGCAACATTTGTAGTATTACAATAGTTATAAGATGTTCCTGTACAAAAAGGATCCGCACTGGCACAAGAAGAGTTGGTGGATGTAGTTGCACATGGAGTAACTGTTTCAATACACAATGAAAAATCTCCAGGATTGTCATTTCCATACTCCCAAAAGCGAATATATATTGTTGAACCAGGTGTTAAACCAGTAGCTGATATTGACGGCATCAATCCATTGGCACTACCATCATCATTGCAAGAAATTAAAGTAAGGCTACTACACGTCCCTGAATAAATAGCCATCCCTCCATCAGTAATTATTCCTGTATTGGAATCAAAAATCAAGCTACCGGAAGCAGGGACTGTTACCGAAAACCACACATCCCCACCTGTATAATTCGCACAACCTGGAGCAGGAACACCTACAGTCGCAGTCGCATTAGTGGTTGTACCCGTCACGTAATTACAACCTGTACCTGCTGTTAACGGCGTCGCATTACATGGATCATCATTCACAGGTGCTTGCCCGTAAACATTACTACTAAAAAAAAAGAAAAAAAGTGTATAGAGAAGTAGACGTATTTTCATAGGCTATTTAACTTGATAAACAACAAACTTTTGATCAATAAAACTTGCATTTATATTATTCGACAAAAACAATTCTTTAAACAATGTCGCCTCTGTTTCTACAGTTGCGATAATTTGTATTTGGTGACCAGCGATATATTTAACATCTTTCATATTAGGACTTGTAAATAAAAATGAAAGACGGTTTGCTATATCATCATTTGAGTTAATAATCTTGACATCTACAACAAAGGCCCTTGACACTCCATCAAAAAGAGATTTGTCAGCTAATTTATTTTTATTGATCTGTTGTTTAACATCATCCGACAAACGATTATAATCAATCTTTGAATAAACTAATTGATCAAAAGATTTATCACTTGCATTCATAGTTTGACCTATTACATTATTATTAAAAATGCATAGCAAAACCAAACAGCAAAAACCAATTTTATTCATAGCGGAAATAATTAAAATGTTATAAATCTCAAAAAGCCTTTTCTAAATTAGAAAATTGACCGTATTAAACAAGGATTTAGAGATAAACTTATCAAACGAGAATTTTACATTGTTAATAGAGTATAAAACATGCTTGAACAAGATAAAAACACCCCCATTCAACATAAGTGCTTACACTCATAACCCTTTACTATTTCCCTAACCTCTCAATTATTACTTATTATTTATATTTATAAATAAATACTTTCGCAACTAAATCGCTTTCATAAAAACGTTTCAATTTATCTGCCTGGCATGAAACTCCACTAGCTAGTAGGAATAAATTCTATTGGAAGGAATTAGTTTTTTTTTAATAAACCATGGATCTCAAGATGGCTCGGAACGATAGTTATCGAGGGAAACGATATCCCTTTCTTGAAAATAATCCCGATAGCTATCGGGAGAACCATACGACTTTATTGAAAATAAAATCCCGATAGCTATCGGGACTTAGTTAATACTACAGGGCTTCTTTTGTACCCGGGATCTCCCGATGCCTCGGGACGATAGCTATCGGGAGAAACGATACGCCTTTATTGAAAATAAAGAAGCCCTGTAGTTAATACTACAGGGCTTCTTTTGTACCCGGGATCGGAGTCGAACCGATACGGCTGTTAAGGCCACAGGATTTTAAGTCCTGCGTGTCTACCAATTCCACCACCTGGGCATTTCTAAGACATCGGTCTAAGAAATTATTTTAGAACTGAATGAAAAAGCCTCCTGAGGGAGGCCTTGAGCGAAAGACGGGGGTCGAACCCGCGACCTCGACCTTGGCAAGGTCGCGCTCTACCAACTGAGCTACTTTCGCATATTCCTTTTGAGAATTTATTTTTTAAGAACGTGTTCAACAAGAATCCTATTGAACGGGTCGCAAAATTAAGTTTTTAATCGGTTTGAAACCAAATTTTCAACAAATTATTTTACTTTTTCTTTAGAAATCAACTTCTTAATTTCATTTAACTTGATTAATGCCTCTACTGGAGTCAAGGAATCGATATTTGTATCGGCAATTTCATCCCTAATTTGCATCAAAAGAGGATCATCCAACTGAAATATGCTTAACTGCATCTCTCCACTTTCAGAATTTATTGCAGCGGGCTTACCCTCATTTTTTAAATCATGATTAAACTCCAGCTTCTTAAGCACCTCCTCAGCCTTATTCAATACTTGAACTGGCATACCTGCCATACGCGCAACATGAATTCCAAAGCTATGCTCACTACCCCCAGGGACTAACTTCCTCAAAAAAAGAATAGTATTCCCCATTTCCTTTATTGAAACATTATAATTCTTCACCCTTTTAAACTGAGTTGCCATATCGTTCAACTCATGGTAATGTGTCGCAAATAGCGTTTTAGGGTTGTATTTCGGATGTTGATGCAGATACTCTGCAATCGCCCACGCTATAGAGATCCCATCATATGTCGATGTCCCGCGACCAATTTCATCTAACAATACCAAACTACGATTAGTAATGTTATGAAGAATACTTGCCGTTTCATTCATCTCAACCATAAAGGTCGATTCGCCCTGCGATAAATTATCACTAGCCCCTACCCTTGTAAATATTTTATCTACCCATCCAATCTCAGCTGAGGTAGCCGGAACATAAGCTCCTATTTGCGCCATCAAAACTATCAGCGCCGTTTGACGAAGTATCGCAGATTTACCCGACATATTCGGACCAGTAATCATAATAATCTGCTGCGACTCATTATCTAAAAAAACATCATTTGGAATATAGGATTCACCAAGCGGTAATTGCTTTTCTAAAACCGGATGTCGTCCTTCCTTAATATTAATTATTAGACCTTCGTTTAATATTGGTCTGATGTAATTATTTGCTTTTGCTCCTTCTGCAAAAGATCTTAAACAATCTACCTGCGCAATTTGATAAGCGTTCTGTTGCAATGCCTGTATATACGACATCGTTGAATTCAAAATCTCATCGTATAGCTTTAATTCTATATCCAGTATTTTTCCTTCAGCGCCCAGAATTGTTTCTTCATACACTTTCAACTCTTCGGTGATATATCGTTCAGCATTTGTCAGTGTTTGCTTTCTTATCCAACCTTCAGGCACCTTCGATTTATGCGCATTGGTGACTTCTATGTAATACCCAAACACATTATTATAGGCCACCTTCAAAGAAGTGATACCTGTACGCTCACTTTCTTCCCTTTGAATTTTTAATAAATAATCTTTGCCTTCGGAAGATATCTTTCGCAACGCGTCTAACTCCGACGAATATCCGTCTTTTATAAATCCGCCTTTTGCTGCAACTGCTGGCGCTTCATCAGCAATAGATTCATCCAGCATTTTTAAAAGCTGTGCACATGGATTAATCAGATCACCCATCTTTTGCAAAGCCTTATTATTGCTTTCTGCCAGTTCACTTTTAAGAGGAGCTAACATTGCAATACCTCTTTTTAATTGCACTGCCTCACGAGGAGTAAGTTTCTTGATAGCAATGCGAGACGACAAACGTTCTAAATCGCCAATAGATTTTAATAATTGTTCTACTCTTAAGCTAAATTCTTCTTGCTCAAAAAAACAAGACACCACTTCGTGACGCTCATTAATTGCATGAATATTCTTTAATGGCATCAACAACCATCTGCGCAATAATCGAGCGCCCATAGGCGATACCGTATGATCCATCACATCGAGTAAGGTAGTAGCCTTTTCGTGTGGTGATGAAATAATTTCCAGATTACGTATAGTAAAACGATCGAGCCACACAAATTGATCTTCATCAATTCGAGCGATGGATTGAATATGACTTAATGATACTTGTTGCGTTTGCTGAACATAGTGTAAAGCCGCACCTGCGGCAACCGTAGCTGCAACTAAATCCTGAATACCGAATCCTTTCAACGAAGTTGTATTCAGTTGCTTTAACAGCAACTCCTCTGTATAAGGTTGCTGAAACACCCACTCATCCAAGGTATAGATATAAAACTTATTTCCTAACCTTTCTTTTAATGCTTGTTGGTCTTTGCGCGAAACCAAAACTTCTGTAGGAGAAAAACTTTGAATCAGTTTATCTATATACTCCCAATATCCTTCTGCAGCAAAATACTCACCCGTTGATACATCAAGAATAGAAAGTCCAATTAGATTTTCTGATTGAAAATAAACAGCAGCTAAAAAGTTGTTGGATTTATGATCTAAAATCTTGTCACTAAATGCAGTTCCTGGTGTTACTACTTCCGTCACTCCGCGCTTAACAATTGTCTTTGTCATCTTTGGATCTTCCAACTGATCACAAATTGCAACGCGCAGTCCTGCTCTAACCAATTTGGGCAAATAGGTTTCAAGTGAATGATGCGGAAACCCCGCCAAATCCATTTCAGAAGCAGCACCATTACTGCGCTTTGTTAAAACTATACCTAACACCTTCGATGCTTTTACCGCATCTTCATTAAAGGTTTCATAAAAATCCCCAACACGAAACAACAACAATGCATCAGGGTATTTTGCCTTGATGCTGTTATATTGTTTCATTAAAGGTGTTTCTTCTTTCGCTGCCATTGTTAACTTTGTGGTAAAGATAAAAAATCGTGCAGAAGCTTAAAAATGATGAACTCAATCGACCTGCCTTAAATGAGTATAAAAAGCAGGATAAACTTCCTTATGTAATTATTTTGGATAATGTAAGAAGCGCACTGAATGTAGGATCTGTTTTTCGAACAGCAGACGCTTTCAATACTTCAAAAATAATTCTTTGCGGAATAACTTCTACTCCTCCACACAAAGAAATTTCAAAAACAGCACTAGGTGCAACTGAATCTGTGGAATGGGAATATTTCGAAAAAACAGAAGATGCCATTAACCATCTTAAAAATCAAGGTTATTTAATTTACGCAGTTGAGCAGGCAACTCAAAGTTGTATGTTAAACGAGTTTAATGCTGCAGGTAAACCTTTTGCGATTATCTTCGGACATGAAATGGATGGCGTACAGCAAAGTGTAATAGATATTTGTGATGGATGTATTGAAATTCCTCAATCAGGAACGAAGCATTCCATTAATATCTCCGTATGTGCTGGCGTTGTTTGCTGGGAAATTTATCGTCAGTTAAAATAGATGAACACGAATAAAACAGATAAAGTAATTTTAGGTATTGACCCCGGAACAGTAGTCATGGGATATGGTATTATTCATATCACGGGTAATAGCTTGAAATTAATTTCTGCAGGTGTTTTATCATTAGATAAAAAAGAAGACCATTTTCTTCGAATCAAAGAAATATTTGACACGGTTGAAAAATTAATCAAAGAATACAAACCCGATGAATTTGCGATTGAAGAACCTTTCTTTGGAAAAAATGTTCAGTCGATGTTAAAACTAGGACGTGCACAAGGTGCTGCAATTTCAGCTGCACTACACCATCATCTTCCGGTGCATGGATATAGTCCGAGAACAATTAAAAAATCAATTACAGGCAAAGGAGCCGCCAGCAAGGAGCAAGTAGCGAGTATGCTTAAAACAATTTTAAAATTTGAAGAGACTCCGAAGTTTTTAGATGCAACAGACGCTTTAGGTGTTGCTCTTTGTCATCATTTTCAAACGAGAGGTATTGGTCAACACGATTCAAATGCTAACACAAAAGTGAAAAAGCTATCCGCTAAAAAAAGTAAGGCTTCATGGTCGACTTTTATTAATAAAAACCCTGAGCGAATTAAGAAATAAGTTCGTATGCTTTAAGAATTGCTTCGTGAGCGTTAATCATTTCTTCTTTAGTGGGCGACAATTTACTTCTTTCAAAATTAATATCTCCCACTTTATTTAATGGCACTAAATGAATATGTGCATGCGGCACTTCCAGTCCTATAACGGCTACGCCTACCCGTTTACAAGGAATTGCAGCACCTACAGCTTTTGCAACCTTTTGAGCAAACATCCAAAGCTGCACATATTCGTCACTTTGAATATCAAAAATGTAATCTGTTTCCTTTTTTGGAATCACAAGTGTATGTCCGATTGCGAGTGGCATAATATCTAAAAAAGCCAGAAAATTTTCATCTTCGGCTATTTTATAGCAGGGTATTTCACCTGCAACAATCTTTGAAAAAATACTGGCCATTATCCTAATGAAATATCCAAAATTTCGAAATTTAACTTTCCTGCAGGTGTTGTTATCTCTGCAATTTCTCCAACTTTCTTTCCTAACAAACCTTTTCCGATAGGAGAACCAACTGAAATTTTTCCTGATTTCAAATCGGCTTCATTTTCTGCAACAAGCATGTACGACATTTCTGCTTTGTTAGCAGTATTTCGGATTTTAACTCTACACAAAACAGAAACCTTAGAAATGTCAAGCTTAGACTCATCAATCAATCTTGAATTAGCTAAAAGATCTTCCATTTTTGAAATCTTTAACTCTAATAATCCTTGAGCATCTTTAGCTGCATCGTATTCTGCATTTTCAGATAAATCACCTTTATCACGAGCCTCTGCGATTTGACGAGAAATACTTGGACGTTCAACGGTTTTCAAATGCGCTAATTCATCCTGTAATTTTTTTAAACCTTCTTCAGTTAAGTAAGTAATGTTCGACATGTTTCTAATATTAAAAATTTACGCTGTGCTTATTAAAGCAAGGAAGACCTCCTCTTCCGAGAAGGTCTTCCGATTATTTTTATTAATTATTATAGTGCGATATGAGCTCCGATAGAATGTGTTCCATCGAAAGTTTTTGTAGCACGGTATGAATAATCAACACCGAAACGCTTTCCTGATTTTCCTAATGGAACTTCATACGTTAACCCACCACTAAATCCTTTTAATGCTGTGATATCTTCATCAATAATCGCATTCTTATCTTTCTTATCGATAGTATACGCAGCGCGGATTGCGAATGAATTTTTAAAACCGTATTCAATACCTAATCCAATTTGATCACGAATGAACGAATTTGAAGTAAATGCAACTGAAGGTGTAATTCGAGAATCAGTTCCAGCTTTGATATCATATGCAGCACCAATAGAAACTAATGCTGGTAATTCAAAGTTCTCTGTACGTTGTTCTTGTAACACGTTGATGTTTTGATTTGCATTATCATTTCTGTATGATAAACCTTCGCCTTGATATTTCATAGGAGTACCAACATTTCTTAAAGCAATACCAAAACGCACATTGTCGTGGTCTGCATTATTACCTGTTGTATACTGAATACCTGCGTCGATAGCAATACCTTGAGCTTTCACATCATTGATTGATTCAGATACGATATGCGTAGTAATACCACCTTTGATGCTATTACTGAACTCTTTCGCATACGTTAACCCGATATTTAAGAACTGAGGTGAATAAGTACCATTACCTCCATCAGGATTTGATTCTGTCAAACGCTGGATTTCTCCAAAGCTCATCGACATTAAAGTTAAACCTAATGCGCCACTTTCTCCAACTTTTTGAGAAATACCGAACGCATTAATCTTAATGTCTGACCCTTTTAACCAATCAGTATGTGAAAAGGAAATATCTGTTCCTTTAGAATAAGCAGCACAAGCTGGGTTTAATCCGAATGACTCAACACCTCTTACGTTAGCAAGACCTGCTACACCCCATCCTGAATTTTTAGCCCATGGGTTAATGAGCAACTCGTGAGCACCACTCTGGCCAGCACGATCTTCGTTACCAGCAAAAGTTTGCGAACTCATAGCAGTAAATGCTACTGTTGCAACTGAAATATATATTAGAATTTTCTTCATATCTCTTTTTTTCTTTTTTAGGATTGATAGGTATTAGAAAGAATCAAGGTCAATTGGACGCATAACACCAAACCACTTAACTACTTTTTCTCCCAATGCTCCTGCATCAACGTGAATAATATAAACACCGCTTGATACAGTTATACCTGCTGTGTTTTTCAAATCCCAGTCTAATGTTGTTGCTAAGTTTTCATCACGACCTTCAGATACAATCTGACCAGAAGTTACGTCAGTAGAAACATCACGCTTAAATTGTCTTACCAATGTTCCATTCAATGTGTAAATTGAAATTGTACACTTAGATGGCAAGTTAACAATACGAACACGATTATCTAACTGATCTTTTCTTGTCTTCTCATAAGTTGAGTATGCGTAATAAGGATTAGGAACTACATTGATATAATCTAATGCAGACTTAGCCTTTTCAGTTACGTTCGTACTTAACTCGTAAGAACCAGGAATTGTGAATTGGTAATAAGGATTTCCTCCGTTTAATTGAGTTGCACCTTCTGATGTAAATTGCTTGTAATTTTTCTTAACACGTAAGCTAACTTTCACATCTGAAGAAGAATTCTCATTGTATGTAAATCCATCGTTAACTAACGGTAATGAACACCAAGTAATTGATCTAAATGCAGCTCTTGCAGATGGTGCCGATGCCGTTGCAGTGTAAGCATTACTAAATCTTCTAAATAGAGTATCTACTTTAACACCATTATCATATTTACCAACTGTAGGAGCTAATGGAGTGCTTGCAATTGTATCGATTCCATATACATAGATATAATGCATTCCACCATAACTTAAACGTCCATTAGAATCTCTTCCTGCATTACTTGTAGGATTCCACTTCATATCCGCCCCATTTTCATTTAACAACGCAGAGTTCTCACCGAAAGCAATATTTAAACGCTCTCCAGTCTCAACATTTACAGCATATCCTGGGAACCAACCCATACCTACTGTATCTGTTAATGAAGCTTCAGAAACATTTGCTCCTGGAGCATCCCATGCTAAACCATTCTTATCTACTGAATGCTGATTACGCATCATGAACTTCTTAGCATTACCAACTGTTGGCATTGTATCTTCTCCCATCTCCATTACTACGGCACGCGTCCACTTCGACTTATCTGACGTAATAACCACATCAACTGAAGGCATATAGCTCCACTTAATGAATGAACGTAAGTCTAAAGAGTTACTTGTACCTGGAGTTCTTGATGGTTTTGGAGCTGCTACCGTTTTTGCATTACTTGCAACAATGTATGGCGCCCAAGTACCTTCTAGAATTGATTCATATGCTTCCAAAGAATCCAAGAAATAACTTGGAGAAGGATTCAATAAGTCAACGTTAGTTTGAGTACCACTCAAAATCCAGTTAGTTGTAGATGTTAAAATTGAAGTTGCATCAACATCTTTAATACCACCTAACCACTGATCACTAGCATTTTTATATGTCTTAGTTCCACCGATCAAACCATTGTTTGGAGCACCAAAGTTACCTGGCTCCTGCCCATTGATTTTAGAAATCGCCATCGAGATTTTATTCTTCTCGTACAATTGCTGATTGATGCTTGAAATACTGAATGTTGAACGAGCTAAAGAGCTACGCAATTGAGCGTTAGTTCCTGTTGTAAATGTACCAGTGAAAGTTGTAGTAGTAAACTTCAAAGTATCAGCATTTGCATACTGCACTTCAAACGAACCATTGATTGCTGGAGTAGAAGTAATACCTTGTACATTACTTAAAGTGATATAAGTACCTGCTGTAATTCCTGAATTTCCAGAAGTAATCACAGTCACTGTAGTTCCATTCGCAGTGATATCATTGATACCAACATATTGAGATGGATTGTTATATAAATAGTAGTAATCAGCATCACTAACTCCACTAAACGCTAATTCGAAAGAACCAGCTTTAACAGCCCAAGGATCGTAAACAGTCACATTAATTGGACCTTTACCTGCCTCGTATACTGGATTTTGAACGCTGTTAGTTGTTCCATTAAAGATTTCATCTACTGAAGCCTGTGTCATTTCTAAGAAATTACCACCGTTACCTTGTCCTTCAATACGCTTAACCTGAACACCTTGTCCATAAGCTGAATTCAATACAGAACCTGCGTTGTTCACAACAGATTTGTGAGGAATTCCACTATATGTTCCGATGTTATTACGGCCTTGAACGTAAGGACGATTTTGCGTATTTGCATTTAATGGATCAAAAGGACGGAAGTTATTGTAAGCATAAGATACTACTAGGAAATAGTAAGGCTTATAGTTTACAAGGTCTTTCTGAGAGAATAAATCTTTAGTGATTATAAATGAATGTTGCAATCCATTATTAACTACTGTAGTTTTTTCTGAAGGAACCCAAGCAGAAATATTATTATCATATTCATAATTCACAATCTGACCGATATTATCTTTCAAGTCAACTTGTGCAATCAATTTAGCTTTTGCGATATCATTTACATCAGCATCAGATACAGTCTCATCAGCAACCTGATAAATCTTGTACCCCTGGAATTTATATGATCTCTCAGCATCAGTTAATGTATCGAATCCACCTGTTGCATTTTGAACTGCCTTCGGGATTACCGCATCAACTTCGTTATATAATTCAACTTTCTTATTTGCTACATTTTCTAATGATAAAATTAATTTTCTATCATCTTCACGGATAGCTAAATCTGGTGCATCAGGACCATCTAGAATCTTAAAGCAATTATCGAAAATTGCTTGTGCTTTCTGATCTGCTAACTTCAATAATGAAACTGAAGCTAAAGGACCACCAGCTGTAGTACGTTGCCAGATAACACCTGTTGTGATGTAGTTTACAGCACCAGGTTGTAATGTAAATGTACCTGCTGACTGTAACCAACGCATATCATCCGGTTGGATGTTCGCTGTTACCATCGTCCAAGGTGTAGAGAAATTCGGATCTGTGTTATCAGGGAACATGAAGTTACATGGAGTTGCAGTAGCACCTGATCCACCTCCACGTCCGTCACCACCGTAAGTAATAGGTAAACCATCTAACCAACTTCCAGATAAGTACTCATAGTAATCATCTGTAGTATTCGGATTCCCATTAGGAACACTATTCGTATTCACATAATAAACGAAACGAGACATAATGATTTGCTCACCAACTTCATCAATTTCGCCATCACGGTTGTTATCAATTCCGTCACCTGGATCAGCTAATGGTCCTTGGAAGAAATCAATACCAGCAGCAGGAGGATTTAATCCGTAACCACCACCACCATCATCATCTGGATCTCCGTTATAAACATAACCTAATCCTAATCCAACATCACAACCAACTAAGTCGTCAGCAGCATTTCCTAAATCTGGATCACACCATACACCGAAATAAGTTGAATCTAATTCATCACTTGAACGGTTAATGATTTGATACTTGTAGAAAGTCATGAAGTTAATTTCATTCGCAGTTTTAAATGCAAAAGCTTGAGCACGGATTTCTAATCCGATAGGATCAGAACTAGTTTCCGTTTTGATGTTACCTACATCATTGAATACCCACCAAATTGATTTATCACCAAATAGGTAATCGTTACATTCTACTTTACCTGTATTAGGATTTGCGGGATAATCACCTGCTAATAAGAAATAAGGATAATCACCATTTTCATAGTTATATACTCCATCATTATCAGCATCAAAGAAAGGCGCTAACGTTGGTAATTCCCCTTTTGTGAAATCACCATTTCCTGGCCATGTCTTAATTTCATTTGTAGCCTCACCACCAGCAACGAAGTCAGTAACTTCTTTACGGCTAATTGGCCAAAATTTATCATAAGCATCACAAGTAGCGTTATCTATAGATGGAGAACCTGATGCAGTATCGATTGGTCCACCCCAAAAGTCATTTGATCCACCTTGACGGTAAGTCTGAGCAGCCACTTTTAACTGGCCAGCCTGATCAAAACCTCCGATCCAAAGAGCACCAGAGTAAATTGAATTCTTTCCACTTCCAATTGGAACTTCATAGTAAGGTGTTTGACCAACTGGATCCCACCAAAGGTCACCACCAACTAAAACACGAGCACGAACCTGGTTAATGTCCAAGTCAATCTGTGAAGAAGTAACAGGACAGCTTGCCGCAACTTTTGTATTGCGAACAGGAGCATGCGCTGCTTTCCCTCCTACATTCATCTTCGCGAATGTAGACGCGGACCATCCAGCCAATACCACAAGGCTAAATAAGATCTTATATCGAAGCATTTTCATAGCGTTAATTTTCTGTTTGTTTTTTTAGTAAAGGTTAAAAATCGAATCTTACACCTAATCTAGCTCTTCTTGGTAAGCTATAATTATCTGGGTTCAATAAGCGAATATTGTATTGGTCGATGAATGCTTGTTGTGATAACTGAGCAGAAGATAATTGTAATCCGTCAGCAGACTGAAGGAATCCATCATCTGTTGCGTTACCTGTAGCACGATATACACCAACCACGTTACGAGTATCCAATAAGTTTTGAATCTGTAAATACACGTTGAAAGTTCCTGATTTCTTCTCAGAGAATTTCACTTCAATATCCTTATCTAAACGTAAGTCAATTCTGAACTGCCATGGAGTACGAGCACCATTTACTAATCCTTCTACCGCACGTTGTCCGTTAGACTGCCAGCCGATTGCTGCAGCTTCACGAGTTGGACGTGATTGACGAGTGTAAGGAGTTCCTGAATTCGCACGGAATACGAAGTTCGCTCCTGCGTTAGCGAAAATTGGTTTGCCGAATACGATTGGACCATCATAATCTTCACCTGATTTATAATGGTAATCGAATGAAGCTGTTAACTGATGACGAGTATCGTAATCTAAAGGAATAATGAAACGTAAGTTAGGTTGATCAGTATTTGTTAACTCAGTGTTTGAACTTGCACTAGATCCAGTACCATCAGCAAACTGTAATGTATAACTAGCCAACATACGAACATTACCAGTACGACGTAAATCGTAACTCATTGAGATACCTTTAACAGTACCAAAGTCGATGTTATCGTAAGTTGTGTAAGTGTTTGGATAAGCAAAGTTCACTTTCGTAATCTGAATCATATTCTTTAATTCACGGTAGAATGCAGAAATTGTTAATGCAGATGACTTGCTAATTTTTTGTTTGAAACCAACTTCATAATCAGTTGTTCTTTCAGGCTTTAATCCTGCATTGTTTAATGAACCATCAGGATTTGTTTTTAATGAAAGATATTCAGAAGGATCGTTTCTTAAAGCTGCTGAAGGACGTTGCGTTAATACATCATAGTGAGCAAAGAACTGAGCTTCATCTGTAATGTTAAACGCGAACGCGATACGAGGCATGATAGAGATTTGTGGCTTATAATCTTCAAATACTCCATCGATATTCCATGTTTCTGTTGCTAACTTACCAGCATCAGCTTTAACAGCAGGTACAATTGTTCCAGTTGATGATTGAGATGCAATGATATCTGGATCACTTACAATTTGACCATACTTATCATACCATACATTTCCATCGCGGTAACCAATGATTGAGCTTAAATCACCAGCATTAGCTAAGTAAGGAACGAATGAACCTTCAATATTATCTGGCTTGCCTTCAATTGCTTGAGGAAAATCTTCTACTGTATAAGCATCCAATAATAAGAACTTATCTTTTAATGCTTTTTGATTTGCATCAAAACGGTCAACACGTAAACCGATGTTGAAACTTAAGTTGTCAATAGTGAAACGATCTTGGATATATCCAGCCATATAAGTTGGACGGAAAGCACCGATTGCACGAGTATAATTAGCGCCATCTTTTTGTGTGAAATAATCCTTAAATGTTGGATTTGTTGAAATCTTATTTCCTGAATAATCGTAACCATAATAACTAACTAATCCGTTAGCCACTAACTGGTCAGCATTAAACATCCCAATACTTAATTGATCTGGTGATAATGCATCGAAATCTACATATGCATTATTAGCGATGCCTAATTCATTACGTAAGTTTTCATAGAAACCATTAATGATTTGACCATTTTCATCTAATGTAGGAGCGTAAGTAGAAGGGTGATTAATTGTATAATATGTAGTATCAGTGCCTGTTACATTCATACCATAAACTGTATCACCAACACTGAAATCTGTTTCATTCAAGTTGAAGTTAGCATACTGGCGACCTAAAGCCCATAAGCTTCTTGGTGCAACACTATATCCACGGTCAACACGTTGCTCGAATTCGAAACCAACTAAAATTGAATGCTTCTTAATATCCGCGTTTCCACTTAAAGTGATACGATATTGATCGTTATCAAAGTTTTGATATGAATTTCTTAAGTTACCTACACCTTCCCAAATTGCCATTACACTATTAGTACCGTCTCCATTTCTAAGTCCACCCGCACTTCTAATTTGATCTAATGAACTAACGTTAACACCTGCACCGTTAAATGCACCATAAGCAGCATTTGTATATGCTTCAGCAATTGAATTCATACCACCCGCTTGGAAATCGAATGAGTTTGAATAACCAATCTGCTCACGAGTTGTGTCGTCAATAGCAACGTAAAGAGGACTATTTGTTCTTGAGAACTTACCAATGTATCCATAATCCCATAAATTATCTTTATGAACTGGATCCTGATTGATTTGTTGATTTTTAGAATACTCAGCTTGTACTGTAAAATATACATTCTTGAATACAGAAGAATTTTCTTTTTCTGATTTATACGTTGAAGCCAAACGTTGTGTTAAACGTCCGAATACACGGTAATCACGATCAATGATTTGTGGATTCTCTTCAAAATTGTAAGCTACACGGTTGATAGCATAACTTCTTCTGTCATTTGTATTGAAACTACCGCCTAAAGTGAAAGTAGTGAATTCAGCTGGCTGAAAGTCAAACTTAGCAGTGAAACGATACCCTGTTTGTTTTACATTATTTTTTGTTTTCACTTTTTCAAAATCATCAGCTGTATAGAATTGGGCAGCATTATAAGAACCAAAGCTAGTTGCAGATGTCTGATATAAATCAAGAGGATTTTGAATTAAATCTTGGTATACATTGTCTTTCAACTTGTACATTCCAATTCCTGATGGATCAGGATCTTTTTCTGATTGATATTCACCTGATAAGAAGAATCCTAAAATAGCTTTTTCGCCACCGTTTTCTAATTTCTTCTTCATCAATGGACCAGATAAGTCAGCTGAAACTAGGTTATAACCATATTGGTCAAACATTTCAGATGATACTACTTCTAGACCACCAGTGAAATCTTTTGAAGGACCTCTTGTTGTAATTGAGATAACCCCTCCTGTTGCATCACCATATTGAGCTGGCGTACCACCTACGATTGCAGTAACCTGCTCAATACCTGATTGAGGAAGCTTCTGCGAACCACGGATACGGATACCATCCACATAGTAATCTGTTGCATCAGCACGTGATCCACGAACGTTCAGGTCATCACCTTCATCTTTCTGGAATACACTCGCAGCTTGAGCAGCTACTGATTTAACGTCACGGGTTGGAGCCGCCTGAATATCTTCACGCGTTAACGTTGCTCCTCGCTGCACATCATCCTTACCGAATAATGGAGCCTTGTACTCGATAATCTCAACACCACCTAACTCAATAGTTGTAGCCGAAATCATTAAGTCCTGGAATGTAGTCTTGTCAATCGACACAACTACATCGTTAATCACCAATTCTTTGTAACCGGTGTACTTTAAACGGATGGTGTATTTACCAGCCGCTAACGGCTTGATATTATATTCACCATCAAAATCTGACTGTCCGCCTGAAACCTGAGTTCCATTCATCTCCGCAACTACAGTTGCAAAAGGAATTGGTTGTTTGTTGGCTTTGTCAAGGATTTTACCTCTGATAGCTCCGGATTGTGCAAATGCTCCGGCGCATACAACCAGTAAAAACACTAGGGTTAAGTAAGCTTTCCTTATCATAGAGTTAATTTATTGTCTTCTTGGTGTTAATGTTACGTTAATCAGTTAGGGGGTTAAAAATAGAAATAAAAGAATCAAATTCCCAAATTGTTTATTTGATTTTGGGGTTGAATTTTATTCACAATTTGATTTTTAACAAAAGTTCTTTCATAGGAAGCCAACAATCTACTGCAGTAACACACTATTTCTGAACTGATTTCCAAACTAATAAGGAATATTCTATCCTATAATATTTAGCGTTCAAAACTCCCTCCTTTGTTAATAAAGTTTAGCCTCAAACGAATGCATATTGGCCCCGTTTTATCGAAAAACCAAGTTCACCAAATTATTTTCACGAATTATTTCCCATTATTAACAATAGAGTGAAAGCATTTTTTAAATTTGTTGGTTCTCGCAAAATGATACTGTTGACGTGCAGGGCAGATTAATTCATGCGAGTTAATAATTATTCAATTTTAAATTAAGTAATGAGACTCAAATCACTTGAAATAAAAGGATTCAAAAGTTTTGGAGATAAAGTAATTATCCACTTTGATGAAGGGGTTACTTCGATAGTTGGTCCTAATGGATCGGGTAAATCGAATGTTGTTGATGCAATGCGTTGGGTTCTTGGTGAACAAAAAACAAGAATGCTTCGCTCCGAAAAAATGGAGAACATCATTTTCAACGGAACTAAAACAAGAAAAGCCGCAAACCTGGCAGAGGTTTCTTTATCGTTCGAGAACAACAAAGGAATTCTACCAACTGAATTTACAACCGTAAGCATCACTCGTCGACTTTACAGAACAGGAGAAAGCGAATATCAATTAAACGGCGTTACTTGTCGTTTAAAAGATATCAATGACCTATTCATGGATACTGGTATTGGTCCTGATTCTTATGCTATCATCGAATTAAACATGGTCGATGATATTATTAAGGATAGAAATAATACGATTAAAACTTTATTAGAAGAAGCTGCCGGGATTTCAAAATATAAAATCAGAAAGAAGCAAACTTTTCAAAAATTAGAAGAAACAGATGCTGATTTAAATCGCGTGAACGATTTACTTTTTGAAATTGAAAAAAGTTTGAAGCAGCTTGAAACACAAGCTAAAAAAACAGATCGCTATTATCGATTAAAAGAAGAATATAAGGAGTTAAGCACTCAACTAGCACTATATACAATTCGAAATAATAGTTCATCGCTGGAAGATTTACAGAGTAAAGAAAAATCATTTAGCGAATCGAAATTAGAAATGCAATTAAAACTTGAAGAGTTAGAATTGCACTTATCTACCATTAAAAGTCAAACAAGCGAAAAAGAAGTTGCACTTCAAACTGCCCAAAAATTATTAAACGAAAAACTTCTTGAAATTACCCGTTTCGAAAACGAAGAAAAAAACAAGAATGAGAAGTTTAATTTTTTAATCGAAAAACAAAAGCAATTACAGACTTCTACTTTTAATGACGAGAATACGTTAAAAGAAACTGAAGCCTCAGTTGTACTCTTGCAAGAAGAAAAGCTTCGAGAAGAAGAACATCTGAAAAAGCTGGAAGAAGAAGTGTCTGTCCTTCGACAAAATAGTGAATCAAGTAAGGCTGCATACGAAGGTTCGCTCAATTCTATAAAGGAATTAAATCAGAAAATTTATCAGCAACGATCTATGATTAATGAGTTTGAAACGAAGCAAGCCGTTCGTCAAACTCGTCATCAATCAATTTCAGATGAAATTAAACGACTTCAAGCAAATCAAGATGAGAATGCTGGTCGATTAACTGAACTCGAAAACCAATTAGCTGATTTACTTCCAAAGAAATCTGCTTCTGATGATGAATTAAAAAAGCTGAAGCAAATTCGTTTGGAACTTGATGAAGAATTAAAAGCTACAGATAATCGCATTAGAGAAGCCAATCAAGTAATTCAAATTGAGTCAAGAAAACTTGATTCTAAAAACAATGAATACCAATTGACAAAAAACCTTCTCGAGCAAATGGAAGGTTACCCCGACTCTATTCGTTATTTAAAAATAAATCATGAGCAATTTAAAAAAGCTCCATTATTATCAGAGATTATCGTTTGCAATGACGAATATAAAATTGCAATCGAAAATTATTTAGAGCCATTTTTAAATTATTTCGTAGTTCAAAATCAACAAGAAGCCTGGACAGCCTTAAACTTATTGAATGACTCTTCAAAAGGTCGCGCCAACTTTTTCATTCTCGATACTTTAAAATCGTTTAACCATAACGCCTCTGCATCAATTAACGGATGTACGAAAGCGTTAGACGTAATTGAAAACGATGGACAATATGGAAACCTTTTTAATTTCCTTCTATCGCATGTGTATATAGCAAACGAACAAAGCACATTAGAAAATGTCGACTTGTCGAACCAGCAAAGTGCGGTAGTATTATCTAAGAGCGGAAATTTCCTTCGTCAGAAATATTCCGTTGGAGGTGGTTCTATTGGGAAATTTGATGGAAAACGTACAGGTAAATTTAAAAACCTGGAAAAATTAGCAGAAGAAATTAAGTCGCAAGAACAAATGATTGACGACTTAAAAGCTGACCTTGCAAAATCTGAAGAACAATTCGCAGGAATAAAAATTAAGATCACCGAAAATCAACAACTTGTTTCGAGTAAAGAAAATGAGTTTATGAAATTAAGTGGTGATGTTAATTCCATACAGAGTAATTGCGACTTTATTAATCGCGCTGTTGATCAATCAAAAATTAGCTTCGCAAAGCTAAATGAAGAATTAACAACGATTGAAAACACCATCGCAGCAGAAAAAGAAAACCCAGATTTATCTCCAGAAATTCTTACAGAAAAATTAAATAATCTGATTCAACAGTTAAATGTTCAGCAAGAACAATCAACTGCACTTCAAAAAGAATCAGGAGAAAAAAATCAGGAGTTAAATAATTTCAATATTCAGGTTCTTCAGCAGCAAAACCGCATACAAAATACGGTGCGGGATATGGGCTATCGTAACAACCAGATTACAACGCTAAAGAAAAATATTGAGTCTAACGCTAACGAATTAACGAGCGTAAAAGATCAAATTGATCAGCTATCGAATGGTATGGCTTCTACAAGTGATGAGTTGAAGAAGTTAATTGACGACAAGCATCAACTTGAGCTCGGCGTAAAAGAATCAGAAGCGAGTTATAACGCAGCCAAAATAGAAATAGAGTCAGAAGAAAAGAATTTAGGCGATTATAGAAAGTCAAAAGAAGCAAACGACAATAAGCTTCAACAAGTAAATGATGAGTTAAACGGCATCAAACTTCAAATGAACTCGCTTAAAGAAAGATTAAGCATTGAGTTCAATATTGAGATAGAAGATTTGTCAGGCATTGAACCAGATCCTGAGTTCAACGAGCCTGAAATGCGTCCGAAAGCAGATCAACTGAAAAAGCGCTTAAATGAATTCGGACCGATAAATCCGATGGCACTTGAGCAGTACAAAGAAATCAAGGAGCGCTACGATTTCATCGTAAAAGAGAAAACCGATTTGCAAAATGCAAAAGATGCATTGTTGTTAACGATCAGCGAAATTGATACAACTGCTCAAACAGTATTCATGGATGCATTTACGCATGTAAGAACAAACTTCATTCGTGTATTCCGTTCATTATTTACAGATGACGACAATTGTGATCTTGTTATTTCTGATATGAGCAATCCGCTTGAATCTGACATCAATATTATAGCACAGCCAAAAGGTAAAAAGCCATTGTCAATTCATCAGTTATCAGGAGGAGAAAAGACACTAACGGCTACGGCTTTACTATTTAGTATCTATTTATTAAAACCTGCTCCATTCTGTATCTTCGATGAGGTTGATGCGCCGTTGGATGATAATAATATTGATAAGTTTAATAATATTATCAAGAAATTTAGTGCGGAATCTCAGTTCATTATCATTACGCATAACAAGAAGACGATGGCAGCCACAGATATCATGTATGGTATTACAATGGCAGAGCCTGGTGTAACAAGCGTTGTTCCTGTTGATATGCGTACATTCGCAGAATAATATTTATTTGAAAGAAATAGAAAAGGAGATTAATAAACTTAATCTCCTTTTTTTATTAGTGAGCTGATGGCCGTTTTTTAGGAAACAACCGCTTGAGCCAGTTCGGTCTTCTATCATTAGCATCTGAATGATGATAGCGCCTGTCATTTCTTTTCATTCTTTTCCTTACCTCTTTCGATTGCAATTTACGATGTTTCTTTTTCCCTTCGACTATTGCTTTCTCTTGCTTTTTTGCTTGCTCCTCTTTTACTTTCTCCGCTTTTCGGATTTTTTTTGAACCTCCTGATTGCTTATCCGACTGCGCAAATAATGAAGATGTAAAAAATAAAATTACAATTGTCGCTACTATTTTTATTCGATAATTAAATCGCATAATTTGATTGAATAAAAAAGCCCCGACGATTACTTGTCGGGGCTTCTACTATAATTTAATATTATCTTACTTGAATATTCGGAACTACATATTTCGCATCATAACGTTTTTCGTTTAATGAGGTCGAAATACCTACGATATAAATTGGCAATTGAGCATCTTCACGAGTAACTTTAAAGCAACCATTTTCAAATTCCACATTTGTAAATTCTTGTCTTAATTGTACAGCCATTGGAACAATGTTAATCGTTGCATGTGTAGGAACAGCACTTAACATTTTACCCTCAGCAGACACTGGATATACCAATACATCACTTCCCTTCTCAACGAATTCAAATTTCAAATCTTCTGATCCGAAAACAATTCCACCATGTATTCCTTTTACAACATTTTCTGATGTTTGTGCATTGACAATACCACCAAGCATGAATGTTATTGCAGCTAATAAAATTAATTTTTTCATTGCCTTTTTATTTTTAGTCAGTCAAATATAATACATTGAAACCCACAATTGCAAATACAAATAATATCTTTGTTATTATGCTAAAGAAATTAACCTTCTGTTTAATATTATTATCAGCACTTATTGCTTGTCGTAAAAACGACGAGCTAATCCCTAATGTATCTGTAAATGAATACATTGACCTTAATCTACCCTCCTATTCCAACCTCAACGCAGTAAACAATTGGATCTACTATCCTGCGGGAGCTAAGGGCTTAATTATTTTCAGAAAATCGACCACCGAATTTGTCGCTTACGAACGAGCCTGCACCTATGACCCAAATACCTCAGGAGCAGTTGTAACAATGCAGGCCAACGGAATCGATGCAAAAGATACTATTTGCGGCAGTAAATTTTTCATTTATGACGGCTCCATCATAAATGGACCTGCCAGTAGACCGTTACAGCAATATAGATGCACCTATAACATTTCTGCAAATCAACTACACATCTACAACTAATAGTTGATTAATTCCAATAAAAAAGGGGATGAACATAAATTCATCCCCTTTTGCTTTATTAAATCTTATCGATTAATAACGATAAGCATCATTTTTATAAGGACCTTGAACTGTTACACCGATGTATTCAGCTTGCTTTGGAGATAATGTATCGATTTCAACTCCAATTTTAGCTAAGTGTAAACGAGCCACTTTCTCATCTAAGTGCTTAGGTAAAGTATAAACTTTGTTCTCATAATTCTTATGATTTGCCCAAAGTTCTAACTGAGCCAATGTTTGGTTCGTGAATGAATTAGACATTACAAATGATGGATGACCCATTGCACAACCTAAGTTCACTAAGCGACCTTCTGCTAATACGATGATATCTTTTCCGTCGATTGTATACTTATCAACCTGAGGTTTGATATTCTCTAAAGTCTGACCATAATTTGCATTTAACCAAGCCATATCGATTTCATTATCGAAGTGACCGATATTACAAACAACAGCATTGTGCTTCATTGATTTGAAGTGCTCTTCCGTGATGATATTGAAGTTACCAGTTGCAGTTACAACGATATCCGCTTCTTTAATAGCATCAGCCATTTTCTTCACTTCATATCCTTCCATTGCAGCTTGTAATGCACAGATTGGATCAATTTCAGTAACGATAACACGTACTTTAGAATCACGTAATGAATCGGCAGAACCTTTACCTACATCACCGAAACCAGCAACAACAGCTACCTTACCAGCCATCATTAAGTCTGTAGCGCGACGAATTGCATCTACTAATGACTCACGGCAACCGTATTTATTATCGAATTTCGACTTAGTAACAGAATCGTTGATATTGATAGCAGGGATTGGTAAAGTACCATTCTTAACACGCTCGTGTAAACGTAAAACTCCAGTTGTAGTCTCTTCAGATAATCCACGGATGTTAGAAATTAACTCAGGGTATTTATCGAATACCATATTTGTTAAATCACCGCCATCATCTAAAATCATGTTTAGTGGTTGGCGATCTTCTCCGAAGAATAATGTTTGCTCGATACACCAGTCAAACTCTTCTGCGTTCATACCTTTCCAAGCATAAACAGAGATGCCTGCAGCAGCAATAGCAGCAGCAGCGTGATCTTGAGTTGAGAAAATATTACAAGATGACCAAGTAACTTCAGCTCCTAATTCAACTAATGTTTCAATTAAAACAGCCGTTTGAATAGTCATGTGTAAACATCCTGCAACACGAGCTCCTTTTAATGGTTTTGAAGGACCAAATTCAGCTCTCAATGACATTAGACCTGGCATTTCTGCTTCAGCTAATCTGATTTCTTTTCTTCCCCATTCGGCAAGGGAAATGTCTTTCACTTTATATTTCACGAATTTTTCTGTTTGAGTGTTTATCATTTTATTAGAATTTTGTGCAAATTTAGTTATTCATTATGACTCTTGCAATGTTATCTTTGTCAATTACTACGAAATGGCATTAATCTACCATAATTCC
Organism: uncultured Bacteroidota bacterium; assembly: GCA_903847585.1. Taxonomy (GTDB): domain Bacteria; phylum Bacteroidota; class Bacteroidia; order AKYH767-A; family OLB10; genus CAINEC01. The sequence continues at coordinate 13,674 of CAINEC010000021.1, read as the reverse complement.
GGTCCATTAGGACAACATATAGCTGTTTGGAGCATTTCCGAAACATATGATGAGCTCGTTTTGTTTTTAAATAATGAAGGTTTTTTAAAAGAAATTCAAAACCTCAGATTAAAGTCGGAATTGAGGATTAGTCAAAAGCTTGCAGCCGGTATTTTATTACAGCAAATTTTAAAAGCAAACATTGAGCTTTATTACGATGAATTTGGTAAACCTCATCTAAAAAATCAAGAAGGAAACATCTCCATTTCCAATACAAAAGAATTTGTTGCTGTCATTTATCACCCTGAAAAAACAGTGGGGATTGATATTGAATTCCCTTCTGAAAGAATCGAGAAAATCGCACCGAAGTTTATAAATCAACAGGAACAAAACTGGATAGCAAACAGCCAAACGCCGTATTACCAAAACTGCTTTATTGTTTGGTGTGTAAAAGAATCATTGTTTAAGTTAATTGGTGGCGGGGGCATTGATTTTAAAGATCATATTTCAGTCGATGAACCCAAAAACAATATGGGGGCCTTGCATTTTTCGAAATTAAATCAAGAAGCTTATTTCGATTATCATCTATTAACTTTAGACGACTTATTGATTTCATATATCGTTGGAAACTGATGATATTTTCTCTTAATTTGCAACTATGATTTACCAAAAAATACAAGAAGCCGCTTTTAATGACCGTCGGTTGCTTTCTGTACTTATTGATCCCGACAAATCGGGAGAGAATCATCTTGATAAAATTTGTGCTTACAGTAACGAAGCCAATGTCGATTATTTTTTCGTTGGAGGTAGTTTAATCACTTCGGGCGACTTACAACGTACGGTTTTAGGAATAAAGAAAAGGTCTTCTATACCAGTAGTTCTTTTCCCAGGGAATCATCAGCAAATTAGCGAACATGCTGATGCTATATTGCTGTTATCGCTTATCTCCGGAAGAAATCCTGATTTGTTAATTGGCCAACATGTTACCGCTGCACAGCGATTAAAAGCATCTGAATTAGAAATTATTCCAACAGGATATTTATTGATTGATGGAGGTACAATGACTACTGTGCAATATGTAAGTGGAACTGCTCCAATTCCAACAGACAAAGTTGAGATTGCCGCTTACACTGCACTCGCTGGAGAACAACTCGGAATGAAATTGATTTTTGCTGAAGCAGGTTCAGGCGCAAAACATCATGTACCAATAGAAGTAATCAAGGCCATTAAAAAAGAAGTCAATATCCCTTTAATTGTAGGTGGTGGAATTCGTACACCGGAGAGTGCAGCAAATGTTTTTAGAGCAGGTGCTAGCATGGTGGTTGTAGGCAATTCATTTGAAAAAGATCCAGAATTAATTATGGATATTGCAGCAACACGATTTAATTTCAAAGACGCTGTTTGACAATGAAAGCACTTGAAATAGTTGGATTCATTTCAGGATTTGCAGGTGTTTTCTTGACAGTTAAAAAGAATAAATGGTGCTTCCCTATCGGAATTATTAATGTTGTTATTTCTTGCTTTTTATTTTATGAAAGTCGATTGTATGCTGACTCACTTCAACAACTTGTTTATATACCACTTTTGTTTGTTGGATGGTTGAATTGGAATAAAAATTTGAATGAAGAATTCATTACTGAACGCATCCGAAGAAATGAGGGAATAATTTATTTCTCTCTATTTATTTTCACAGGTGTTTTACTTGGATTTATTTTAAAAACGTATTCGAATGCGAGCTATCCGTGGATTGATTCAATGGCTACCGCTGCATCCTTTTTAGCACAGTATTTAATTGCGAAAAAGAAAATTGAAAACTGGATTGTATGGATAATAGTTAACATCGTTTACATTGTAATTTATATTCAAAAAGACTTACAACTTTACGCTGTACTTTATTGCGTTTATTTACTTTTAGCTATTCAAGGATTTTATCAGTGGCGTAAACATTTAAAGCCAACTTCAGCATGATAAAAGTAGCAATCATTGGTCCTGAGAGTTCTGGAAAAACAACACTCGCGGGAATGCTAAAAGCGCATTACGATGGGTTCATCGTGAATGAATTTGCAAGAGAATATTTGAATGATAGTTCATCGTACGAAGAAGAGGATTTATTGGAAATCGCAAGAGGTCAAGCAAACTTAGAAGACGAAGGAATTGCCTCTGAAAAGAACATTGTATTATTTGATACCAACTTTGTTGTTTTAAAAGTGTGGAGCGATTTAAAATATAATCGTTGTCATTCGTTCATCCTTGATGAATTACAAAATCGCAATTACGACTTAACTTTTTTACTCCTTCCAAACATTCCATGGCAATACGACCCTATGCGTGAGAGTCCATCGATTGAAGATAGAATGAACATCTTTCAAGCATATAAAAAGCAATTAGAATTATTAAATCATCCCTATCAAGTCATTCGCAATATAGGCTACGGACGAACGCAGGAATCAATCTATCATATCGACCAATTGATTGCTTCACATAATCGTTTATAATTTGTTTTTTTGACACTCTTAAATAAGACTATGAAAATCTGTAATAACATCCTTGAAGCGATTGGTAATACTCCAATGGTTCGATTAAATAAAATTATTGGCGACACTCCTGCAACTGTGTTAGCGAAAGTAGAAACATTCAATCCAGGCAACTCGATTAAAGATCGTATGGCGTTAAAGATGATTGAAGATGCTGAGAAAGCAGGACTTATCAAACCAGGTGGAACCATCATCGAAGGAACATCAGGAAATACAGGAATGGGATTAGCCATTGCTGCAATTGTTAAAGGATACAAATGTATTTTCACAACTACTGATAAACAATCGAAAGAAAAAGTAGATGCCTTACGTGCATTTGGTGCAGAAGTAATTGTTTGTCCTACGAACGTAGAGCCTGAAGATCCTAACTCTTATTATTCAGTTGCAAAGCGATTGAACAAAGAAATCGAGAATTCTTTTTACCCAAATCAATACGACAACTTATCAAACCGTACTGCTCACTATGAGCAAACAGGTCCTGAAATCTGGGAACAGACAGAAGGAAAAATTACGCACTTAGTTGTTGGTTCTGGTACAGGTGGAACTATAACGGGTACGGGTATGTACTTGAAAGAAAAAAATCCGAATATTAAAATTTGGGGTATCGATACATATGGTTCTGCTTTGAAGAAATTTCATGAAACAGGAGTTATCGATCAGAATGAAATTCATTCCTATGTAACAGAAGGGATTGGAGAAGATTTCATTCCTGAGAATTACGATTTTAGCATTATTGATCACTTTGAAAAAGTAACTGATAAAGACGCTGCTGTTTATACAAGAGATATCTGTTTGCAAGAAGGCATCTGGGTTGGTAATTCAGCGGGCGCTGCTGTTGCTGGATTGGTTCAGTTGAAAGATAAATTAACAAAGGATGATGTTGTAGTAATTATTTTCCACGACCATGGTTCTCGTTACATCGGTAAGATGTTTAATCCTGAGTGGATGAGAAAGATGGGGTATAGTGAGTAATGTGATAATTTGATGATTTGGTAATTTGAAGATTTGATAATTTGTCCCGATAGCTATCGGGATTGACAATTTGCTAATTTGACGATTTGCCAATTTGAAAATTTGAAAATGAAGTGTATACGTAGAGTTGTACTTTTTTATTTTAGGATTTGCGATTTGACGATTTGATGATAATAACCGATCAGTTAGGAAGAAAAGTACATTTAAATTCGCCAGCGAAAAGAATTGTTTCGTTGGTGCCGTCTCAAACAGAATTACTTTTTGATTTAGGATTAGATGCAGAAGTTATTGGCATCACTAAATTCTGTATTCATCCTGAAAATTGGCTTCAAGAAAAAACAATTGTTGGAGGCACAAAGAATTTTCATATTGATAAAATCAAAGCACTACAACCTGATTTAATCATTGCCAATAAAGAAGAAAACACCAAAGAACTTATTGAAGAATTAGCACTCGATTATCCCGTTTATATTAGCGATGTAAACAATATCGAAGATGCTTTGCAAATGATTGCGGATGTTGGAAGTTTAATAGGAAAATCATCAATAGCAGAAGCGCTAATTTCTGATATAAAGAATTCCAGAAATGATTTATCCTCAATAAATCAAACAAAAAAATCTTGCTATTATTTCATTTGGAAAAACCCTTGGCTAACAGTAGGCGGCGATACATTCATCAACACCATGATCGATGAAGCAGGCTTTGTTTCGCTTTCAAAAAACCAAACACGGTATCCTGAAATCGACCTTGATAACATTGATAAACATCCCGACTTTTTGTTGTTATCAAGTGAGCCCTACCCTTTCAAACAAGAGGATGCATACTTCCTTCAAACAAAGTTCCCGTCATCCAAAATTTTATTCGTTGATGGTACTTATTTTTCCTGGTATGGATCGAGGATGAAATACACTTTCCAATATCTGGCGAACTTACAAAAATCAAGTGCGTCTAATTGATTGATTAATTACCTTTGTAATTCAATCTAAATAGCTTGAAATCAATCCGCATTTGCTTAACCATTTTATTACTTGCTTTATCATTGCAAGGCTACTCCCAAAAAGTGGGATTAGTACTAAGTGGTGGTGGTGCAAGAGGGTTTGCACAGATTGGTGTTTTAAGGGCCTTAGAAGAAAATAAAATTCCGATTGACTACATTACTGGCGTTTCATCAGGAGCACTGATAGGCTGCTATTACGCAACTGGAACATCACCATCGCAATTAGAGCGATTAGTCACACAGAAAATATTTGCCAAGCGCGCAGAAGGACAATTCGACGAAGACAATCTTTATTCATTCTTAAAAAATCCTGTTGATGCAAGCTGGATAGAAATTAAATTAATCAGCGACTCCATTTTCAAAACTCAGTTACCAAGCAACGTAGTTAATGCCGCAGAAATTGATTTTGCTTTGATGGAAAACCTTTCGATTCCAATTGCTCGCGCAGAAAATAATTTTGATAGTTTAATTGTCCCATTCCGTTGTATTGCTTCTGACATCACTGCAAAAAGACCGATCGTATATAAATCAGGCGACCTGTCATTTGCAGTTCGTGCCTCTATGTCGTTCCCATTTTATTACGCTCCGCTATTAGATCAAAACAACATTATTTATGACGGTGGTATTTATAATAATTTCCCAACGGATGTTTTACAAACAGAATTTAATCCTGATTTAATTATTGGAGTCAACACAGCAGATACAATTGACCGACCAAGCGAGGTTAATTTTTTAAGTCAGCTAAAATCGATGATTCAGCGCTCCACGAATTACTCGATGAATCGTGAGCAAGATATTATCATCACTCCGAATGTTTCTGGCATTGGATTATTTTCTTTCGATGATATTAGAACAGCCATCGATAGCGGATATGCGATGGGGTTACGAATGATTCCTTTAATCAAATCACGTATTGGCAACAGAGAAGCTGACACTATTCTGCTTGCAGAAAAACGCAGACAATTTAGTTTCTCTTATAAAGATTTATTAATTGACTCTATTGCCGTTACTGGTGTAAATACTAAGCAAGCCGATTACATTGTCAAAACTATAAATCCAAAAGGAGAGTTAATTACTTCTGATGAATTAAAACAAAAATGGTTTCGATTAGTAGCAGATGAAAACCAACGCTATTTATTTCCTAGCTTAAAGTACAATCCGAAATCAGGACATTTTATTTTATGCGTAGACGTTCGAAAAAACAAAGGCATATCATTAAACTTTGGTGGTAACGTTTCATCGCGACCAATCAATACAGCTTTTATTTCGGCACAAAAAAACTATTGGGATAAATATAGTTTAAGAACTTTCGCGAGTATTTATTTTGGCAAGTTATACAGCAGTGGACACATTAGAAGTCGATTAGATGTACCTGGAACAATTCCGTTTTATATTGAGCCATCTGTAACATTAAACCAATGGGATTTTTATAAGAGTAGCTCAGCTTTCTTTGAAGATATTAAACCATCCTATTTAGTTCAGTACGATGAATCTTTTCAAATCAAATTAGGAACTCCACTAACAAATAAACTTAAAATAGAAGGTGGTGCAAATATTTTTGAGGCGAAAGACAAGTACTACCTTACAAGAGATTTCACACAGACGGACACAAGTGACTTAACAGATTTTAAAGGCAATAGCTACTTTTTAGATCTTGAGCAGAATACATTAAATAGAAAAATGTACGCAACTACAGGGTCAGGATTATTTGCACGATTGCGATACATCAAAGGTGATGAAAAAACATTTCCTGGTTCTACAGGAATCCTTCGTGACACAACAACCTATAGCCATGAGTGGTTTCAGCTAAATGTAAAATATGAAACCTATTTTAACAGCTTAAGAAGATTTAAGTGGGGAGTATTTGGTGAGCTGATGCTGAGCGGACAACCTTTTTTCTCTAACTATAGAGCGACTGTGTTAGCAGCACCTGCATTTAATCCTATTGCCGACATGCAAACACAATTTCAAGAAACATATAGAGCGCATAACTTCCTTGGTATTGGAGTGAAAAACATCATTAGCATCAATGATAATTTTGATGTCCGTTTAGAAGGTTATGCCTTTCAACCTTTCAGAGAAATTTTGCAAGAAGAAGATTTCAAATCGAGATACGGTGATAATTTTGGCAAGCGCTATTTCGTAGCCACTTTCAATACTATTTATAAAAGTCCGATTGGGCCCGTGAGCTTAGCTTTTAACTACTACGATAAACGTGAAAATCCAGTGGGAATTATTTTCCACATCGGATACATCATCTTTAACAGAAAGGCGATTTACTAAATTATTCTACCTCTTTGTTTCGCTCTTTACTTCTGAAGTAAATTGTAATAGGCACACCACTGAAATCAAAATTCTCACGCATTTTATTTTCAATAAATCGTTTGTATGACTCATTGATATACTGCGGCAAATTGCAGAAGAAAACAAATGTTGGTGCTTGTCCTGGTAACTGCGTAATGTACTTAATACTGATGGCCTTCCCTTTTGTAGCAGGAGGCGGATAGTTATGTACATAAGGCAACATCACCTTGTTCAATTTTGAAGTAGCCACTTTAGCTGTTTTATTTTTGAATACTTGCAATGCAGTTTCAAGTGCTTTAAAGACACGTTGCTTATTGGTTACAGAGGTAAAAATGATAGGTACGTCTTCAAACGGACTTAACTTATCCTTTATTTTCTTTTCGAAATCACGCATGGTATTGGTTTCTTTTTCTACCAAGTCCCACTTATTAACTAAAATGACAACGCCTTTTCTATTGCGTTCACACAAACGGAAAATATTCATATCCTGAACACCTAATCCATTATTAGTAGCATCCAGCATCATCAAACAAACATCCGCCTCTTCAATTGCTCTAACGGAGCGCATTACCGAATAAAACTCAATATCTTCTTTAACTACTTTTTTCTTTCTTAATCCAGCGGTATCAATCAATAAAAAATCAAAACCGAAACTTTGATAACGCGTGTATAATGTATCACGAGTTGTTCCTGCGATTGACGTAACGATAGCTCGCTCTACTCCTATCAGCGTATTCAACAAGGATGACTTTCCAACGTTAGGCTGACCAATAATTGCAATACGTGGTAATTCAGGATCGATCACATCTTCTGGATCAAACACTGCTACCATATCATCTAATAACTCACCTGTACCACTTCCACTCATTGCAGAGATTGGATATACATCACCCATTCCTAATGCGTAGAACTCACCTACCTCATTAATACGTTTTGAATTATCTACTTTATTAGTGACAAGGAAAATCTTCTTATTACAACGACGCAGCATATTCGCTACTTCTTTGTCCATATCCGTTAATCCATCTGCCACATCAACAACAAATAAAATCACGTTGGCCTCATCGATAGCTAACGCCACCTGCTTACGAATTTCACCTTCGAAAATATCATCTGAACCAGTGATGTATCCACCAGTATCAATAACAGAAAAAGTTCTTCCTATCCACTCCGCCTTACCGTAATGTCGATCGCGCGTAACACCTGCTGTTTCATCAACAATTGCTTTACGTGACTCAGTAAGTCGGTTAAACAATGTCGACTTTCCCACATTCGGGCGACCAACAATCGCAACAATATTTGCCATATTCTAAAATTATATTTCGTAGCCGAATCGCTTCAGCATATTATCATTATCTCTCCAATCATCAGCCACCTTCACCGTAAGTTCAATAAATACTTGCTTCTCTAAAACCGTCTCTAATTTTTTACGCGACTCCATTCCTAATTTTTTAATCGCCTTCCCTTGATGTCCGATTAAAATTGCTTTCTGTGTTTCACGCGCGCAATAAATCACTACCGAAATACGATCAATCGTTTCATCTTCTTTGTAAGATGTTACAACTACTTCAACAGAATAAGGAATCTCCTGCTGGTATAAACTCAAGATTCGTTCACGCACAATTTCCGCTGTAAAGAATCGCATATTACGATCGCTCACTGCCTCATCCTTATCAAAATAAGCGGGGCCTTCGGGAATGTCTTTTAAAAGTTCAGTGACGATATTATCGACTGAAAAATTATGCAATGCTGAAATTGGAAGTATTACTTTCGGCTTTAAGGTTTCTCTCCAAAACTCAACTGCTTCTTCAACAACTTGTTGTTCTGCAGTATCAATTTTATTAATGATGACATAAAGAGGAACAGAAAGAACCGTTAGTTTAACCTTTAACTCTTCATCAATTTTTCGGTCATTCACCTCCGTTACATACACCACCACATCCGCATCTGTAAACGTTTCTTCTACAGCCGCCAGCATTTTATGATGTAACTTATAAGCAGGCTTCATGATACCAGGAGTATCCGAAAATACAATCTGGTAGTGCTCATCATTCAAGATGCCCTTGATACGGTGACGGGTAGTTTGAGCCTTTGGATTAACCATCGACAACTCCTGACCCAGTAACGCATTCATTAGCGTACTTTTACCCACATTGGGCTTCCCAACAATATTTACAAAACCTGATTGATGCATTTGTGTGCAAAGATACCGATTTTATTGGTAACGAATGACAAAAGCTCTCGCTCAAAAGAGATTCACTAAGCCAAAGTGGATTTTTGCATCTTTAAATGACAGTGGCTCATCCTGCAAACTACCAACGGCATAGGTAAATGAAAAGATACCAGCCTTCGTCTCGAAATTAATTCCCGTACCCAATCCATAAGGATGATCACTAAAAAGAACTGTTTTCGATTTATCCTCATAAAAGGCCTGATTAAAAAACACGAACAAGAAAGAGTTTTGTTCAAGCAACAATCGATACTCTATCTTCCCTATCAACAAGGAAGAAGCTGAAAAACTTGTTTCGTTAAATCCTCTCAATGTTTTTAGTCCACCAAAACGAATCAACTCATTAGCAAAATATTTTTCTCCTTGAATATGTGATGCCGCTGTGCCAACATTTAACACACTTGATTTACCTAAAGGAAAATAATAATCTGCATTTAAATCAAAACGATACTGATTCGATTTCAAACTAAGTGAATCGTACCAAACATCTGGGAATTTAATATTCTTTTTGATGGTACGCTGTCCAGCCGTTCCAGTGATGTTTATGTCATAACCATTAGTCGGATTAAAACGATAATCTAAATTTTGCCATTGAAGTCCTAATCCGTAGTTAATCAATTGCACATCGGCTACATCAGGGAGCGTAATTTGATTTTGATAAGGCTCAACAGAAATTAAATTGTTTGTTTTTTTACCTGCAAATACTTTCACAGAATTATTTCCATTGACTAAATATTGAATTCCTAATTGTCTATTTACTTCAAACCAAAGTGTATCTTTTTTAAACAAAGAAAATTCTCCTTCTAATCCGAATGGCAAATCGAAAATAAAAGGATAGTTAATTTTAATTTTTAAATCTTGTGTTCGAGGCTGTGGATTATTCCAATTAAAATCGATGAGCTCTGCACGACCAAATACATTCATCAATTTAATTTTAACATCGCCGGTTAAATACACCTTTCCGGATTTTGTATTATCCGATTGAAATCCGACAATCCCATTAAGCATACTCGCCTTTTTATTTTGCAAATAAAAAACAGGATGATAAGTACTGTCACTATATTCGATTTCATACGGACGCACTTCAGAGACAAAAGGAATTTCTTTAATTCTGAATGTCCACTTGCTTAACTTACTCTCATTAAAAATATCCCCCTTTGTAACATCAAGGTAGTTCAAGAAATAGTTTTGATTTAGTTTAGCACTACCTTTTATCAAAACAGTATCAAGCTGATAACTTGGGCCCTTATCAAAAAGCAAATCAGCACTAAAATCAGAGGAGTCATCATTGAGTTGAACATTTTCTAATCGTGCTAACGCAAATGGATATCCGTTGTTACAACCCCACTTCACTAAAGCGTTCATTAGTTTGCTATAGTAATCAGGAGTAAAGATTGCTTTATCCGTTCGATAGCCCAGATTACTCAACAAATCCTGTTCATCTTTTTTGATATTGATGGATGAAAAAGTGTATTGTTTTCCGAGCGACCAATAGACAATAATTTCAGCAGTAGTATAAGATACACTATCATAAGAGGCAGTTAAAAAACCTTTCGACCTTAACTCTAATTCTATCGTTTTAAGTGCAGGCATTAATGTAAGTGAATCTAACTTCGACTTATTAATTTTCTTTTCAAAAGTTAAGAGAAGTTCTGATTGCTGATTGTTTTTTGAATTGAATCGAATAGGCGGATTAGAAAAATTATTAGCATATGATGTCAATGTTGCTCCAATCAAAACAAAGAGAACAACATATCGAATCATAACAAACCAATTTCTATTTTTCATTCCTTACAAACGCCAATCGATAGGTGAAATATTGTTTTTTACAAGGTACTCATTTGCTTTTGAGAAATGAGCACAGCCACTAAATCCTGTTCGCGCTAATGGCGAAGGATGGGCAGCTTCAAGTACCAAATGCTTGCTGCGATCAACAGAAGAAGCTTTTTGCTTGGCATAGTTCCCCCAAAGCATAAATACGACATGTTCACGATTTTCGGAAATTGATTTTATCACAGCATCAGTAAATTTCTCCCAGCCTTTATTCTGATGTGATCCAGCCTGATTTGCGCGCACCGTAAGCGTAGCATTTAACAGCAATACACCTTGTTTTGACCAAGGTGACAAATCGCCAAGCTGCGGAATTTCAATCCCAAGATCTCGATTCAGCTCCTTGAAAATATTTTTTAATGATGGTGGTATTCGAACGCCAGGTGCAACCGAAAAACAAAGTCCATTGGCCTGCCCTATTCCATGATAAGGATCCTGACCGATTATCACCACTTTTACTTGATCAAAGGGTGTATTTTCGAAAGCTGCAAAAATCTGCTCACGAGGCGGATAAATTATTTCATTATTAGCCAATTCTGCTCTTAAAAACTGCACCAGTTCTTTGAAATAGGGGGCTTCCCATTCATTAGCAATTTGCTTGTTCCAACTCTCTTCAATATTCACATTTAAGCCATCCATTTTATCAGTAGCAGCATCAAGCATTATAAACAATTTATCGTGCGAAAAATAATTAAAACCATCCTCCGTTCGAGAGATAAAAATACTTACTTTGTGCTGATTAATCATATTACCGGTAAAAACATGCAAAAATTAATTTTAATCTGTGGATTTATTTTAACTGTAACCTGCCTTGTTTCTTGCAAATCGCGTGAGAAATGCCCTGCTTACGGACAACAAAATACTACAAACACGACCCAACGCCCTGCTTAATTAGAGCAGTATTTAATTACAACATAGTTGGCAATGCAATCGGAAAATAACAAACCGATCGTACTAGAACTTCTTGAAAAAGGAGATATAGAGCGTCTTGAGGAACAATTAGAAAATTGGTTGCCTCAGGAGTTAGCGGAACTATGTTCTGAACTATCATCGACTGGGCAAGCTGTTATTTTTAATGTTATTGATCGTGAACAAGCGTATCAAACATTTGAAGAACTAGACTTCAGCATACAGGTTGATTTATTAGACGAGTTAAGAGCGCGACAGGTGCAGCTTATCTTGAATGATATGTCGCCTGATAATCGTACAGCATTTTTAGAAGAGCTGGAACCAGAGCGATTAAATAAATTACTGAAGTTATTGACGCAAAAAGAGCGTCGTGTTGCTTTATCTCTTTTAGGATATCCTGAAGATTCGATTGGCCGTTTGATGACGCCAGATTATGTAGCTGTCAATCAAGAGTGGACTGTAAGACAAATTATTAATTACATCCGCAGTAATGGAGAGAACTCCGAAACTTTAGATGTAATTTACATCGTAGATGAAAAGGGGTATCTCGTAGATGATATTCGAATTGGTGATTTACTCTTAGCGGAGGATGATATACAGGTAAAGGAAATTTTAGATGGTAAATACATCTCCTTGCTAGTAACAGATGATGAAGAGGTGGCTGTCAAAGTATTTAAAAAATCAAATCGAGTTGCATTACCTGTAACTAATGCTGGCGGATTATTATTAGGAATTATCACCGTTGATGATATCTTAGAATTAGCACAGGAAGAAGATACAGAAGATATTCAGAAGATTGGTGCGGTAGAAGCACTCGAAGAACCCTATATGGATGTAGGCTTGACGCAAATGTTGCGCAAGCGCGCGCCATGGTTAATCATTCTCTTTATCGGAGAAATGTTTACCGCATCAGCGATGTCGTTTTTCGAAAATGAAATTGACAAAGCTGTTGTATTAGCTTTATTTATTCCGTTAATTGTAAGTAGTGGTGGCAATAGTGGATCACAAGCATCAACGTTAATTATACGTGCGCTTGCACTTGGAGAGATTACTATTTCAGATTGGTGGAGAATTATGCGCAAAGAAATTGTTACAGGACTATACCTCGGATTAATATTAGGCTTTATTGGATTTGCTCGTGTTACAACCTGGCATTTTTTCACTGATATCTATGGTCCTTATTGGATGTTGATTGCTTTTACCATTGGCTTCGCAGTATTTGGCGTAGTACTTTGGGGAACGATAATGGGATCGATGATGCCATTGTTTTTAAAGAAGCTTGGACTCGACCCTGCCACATCGTCCGCACCTTTTATCGCAACCATGGTTGATGTAACAGGATTAGTCATTTATTTCTCGTTTGCATCAATGTTGCTTAAAGGAACTTTATTGTAATGAAAAAGCCCGTAGTACTTTTAATCGATACACTACACCCATCATTTATTGATACCCTTACCCAACATGGCGTTGATTATGTTGAAGGCTATCATATGTCAAAGGAGGAAATACTTTCGCATCAGGAATCTTATAACGGAATGGCTATCCGTAGTCGCTTTAAACTTGATGAAGCATTTTTAAATACCCTTGCAAATACCGTTGTAATTGGTCGCGCAGGAGCTGGCATGGAAAATATCGATGCCATAGCAGCTGCGAAAAATAATATTACATTAATAAATGCACCAGAAGGAAATAAAGATGCTGTTGGAGAGCATGCTATCGGAATGTTACTCGCATTAAACAATCATTTGATTCGAGTTAACCAAGAAGTGCGCAATGGTATTTGGAAACGTGAAGAAAATCGTGGAATAGAAATTCAGGGGAAAACAATTGCAGTGATTGGCTTTGGGAATATGGGTAAAGCTTTTGCGAAAAAACTACAAGGCTTTGATGCAAATATTATCGTTTACGATCCATATATT
>CAINEC010000020.1 GCA_903847585.1 uncultured Bacteroidota bacterium | reverse complement strand
ATAGTTTAATTAGGAATGATGTTTACTACCTAATAAAAGTAGTAAATAGCTTCACTATTTTTTAGTAGCAATACTTTAAAGCATAAGATTTGTTTAATGCGCAAATAATCATCTGCGACTAACATTTTAAGTTTGTTTGATTGATAAAAAGCTAAAATTAATTAGGAAAATCACAAAAAAATACGAGGAAAATTATAATTCGATATTAGAAAATCACAACAATTAACTAAGAAATTAATTGGGCATCGGTAATGAAGTATATTTTGCTTAACATAATATTACGACAGTGTGACGAAGAATATCAATGCCAAATACTTAATCAAATAAAAATATTTATTTTTAACGCATCATTTTGATTTAAATGGAATCAGTAGTTAGTTATAAAATATCTAATCCGCTATTAATTGATAAAATCGCCTCCATTGTTTTTTGGCGTAGGTCTTCCGACCATACCGAATCAACTATTTTTTTACCTAATAATATATGCGGATTTGGACTTACTTTATCGGGAAGTTTTTATGTAAAAAACGACACTAGGTTTCATTTAATGCCAATGTATGGCACTAGAAATACTTTAATAAAGCCAAGCGAAATTAGAACTGAGGGTGATTTTTTAAATGTTTCAGTGAGGTTAAAAATACCAAACGGCCTGAGTTTATTTACAAAAATTCCGATGAATGTTATTTATGAAGAAGATGCAGTTTCTTTAAACGATATTTTTACTAATCAAGAAATTAGCAATCTTTCAAATTCGCTTTTAGAAACAAAAAATGATGAAGAAAAAATCAAGGTTATTGAATTATTTTTAGTTTCTAGAATAATTTTTAGTCATCCACCATTGTTTGTTGAACTAATCAATAAAATTCATACTTCTAACGGCAATTGCCGTGTTGGTCAATTAGCATCACATTTCTCTGTATCAGAACGAACCATTCACAGATTGTTTAACAAGCTAGTTGGTATTAATGCAATCAACTACATAAATCTGATAAGATTTAGAACTGTATTACAACTTTCTTCTAATCAAAATACCGATATATTAAGCAATGCATTAGTAGCTGGATATTATGACCAGTCTCATTTTATTAAGGATTTTAAAACATTTAGCTCAATTAGGCCTTTAGAATTCTTTGGGAAAAGTAGTTTTGACAAAGTGTCCGATTTTTACAATTTTTAGTTTTTTTTATTGAGCAATTTTGACCAAAGATTAAAGAAGCTTTTTTGCTTGACACAAATAAATTGAATTAAATGTAAATGCATTTACATTTCCGGATGAAACAGCGGAAAAAGTAAATTTAATTTACGACGATGTCAATTATAAAGCTTTGTATCTGCTTATTAGTATCAATAAAGCAATAATCATTTAATAGGGCAATTATGATAAAAAATATTTTAAAAGTTAACATTTATTTGGCTACAATACTTTGTTGGTTAAATTCAACCGCGCAGGTATTTCAAACGACTAGCACATTTACTAGTGCACGCTATGCGCATTGTACAGAACAGTCATTAAATAATAAAGTGTTGATTATGGGAGGGGCTATTTCGAGTGGCGCTAGTATTAATAGCGTATATGAATACGAACCAACATCAAATACTTGGTTAGCTAAAGCTAGCATTCCAAATGCTACAGGATTGAGCAAAAGTACGAGCGTGAAATTAAACAATGGTAATTTGCTATTATTTGGGGGATCACAAAATAGTTCAACTGCCCAGTCAAATAATGTGTTTCAATATAATATAAACACTAATTCTTGGTCAGTGATTTCTAGTCTTCCTAATTTACAAGGAAGGGAACAAATGCGTTCTACACTTATAAATGATTCTACTGTACTATTAACGGGAGGAATTTCTACAATATCATCAGCATTGATTTACCCAACTACCTGTTATTTGTATAATACCATCACAAACATATTCACACTTGCAGGAAACTTGCCAAATGGAATTATTAATCATACGTCTACATTGCTTTCTAACGGAGAAGTTTTAATTACCGGTGGTTTTGATGGGAACGAAGCCAGAAATGAGGCTTATGTTTTTAATCTGCAGAATGGATTTAGAACATTATCTTCGACTTTAAGCACCGCTGTTAGTTCGCATAGAGCACTTTTACTAAATGGTAAAGTATATATATATGGTGGTTTCAACATCCCTTTATTTGAATTTTCAGATAAATTAGATGTATACGATCCAACTAATGATAGTATTACTCCATTAAATACCGGCCCTTTAGCTTGTGCAGAATTTGCGATGGTATCGGCAAACTCAAACATATTAATTGCAGGAGGAAACAAGGTTTTACCAAACAATTCATTTGGAGTAACAAATGAAGCCTATTTGTATAATACCATTAATAACACATTTACTTCAATCGTTAATATGCCATCCATGCGAAGCGGAATGGAAATTTCGCAATTAGGAAACACTGGTAAATTTATTTTTAGCGGGGGGCATACAGACTTATCATCGCCATATAATGATGCAATAATTTATGATGCTAACAGCACTGTTGGAATTACTGAAAATAATTTATTAAATCAACTTCATTTATATCCAAACCCTTGTCAAAATGAATTGAATGTTAAAATTGTTTCTGGTGATTTTTATAATAGATATGAAGTTTTTAATTCGTATGGTCAAATCGTAAAAACAGGAGAATTAGACCTTAGTATTTTAACTATAAACACAAGTGATTTGCCTCAAGGCTTTTATATCATCTCTTTCAATGGAAAAATGCATCAACGTTTTCAAATAATTCGTTGAGAAAATAATATAAAGCTAATTGCTACAGTAATTTTGACAAATAATTATTTATTAATTAAGAAAAAATGATTCGCCTAATTCCCCTTTGCTTTCTAGTATTTATCGGTTATAATGGATTTACTCAACTTCAACGTAAAGTTCAATTTGGAGCACGATTAGAATATGTTTCTGAAAATAGCAACTCGGGATGTAAAGTGCAACAAGTTTCAAGAGGAACAAGTGTTGCTTTAAAACTAAAGGAAAAGGATTTGATTGTTAAAATTGGCAATTCCACTTTTGCATCAACGGACGAATTTAACCAACAATTCTTAAACTATTCTCCAAATCAAGAAGTTCAGTTAACTGTCCTGCGCGGCAAAAATCAACTTGTGCTAAAAGCTAAAGCAGTAGCACGTCCTTTTGAAACAGATGATAATGCAACAGTCATTTACGATGAGGCTCCTTATAAGGGTGGGCAATTACGTGTAATCATCAACAAACCATTTAAAGAAAATAAAATGCCTTCAATGTTATTCATCCCAGGATATACATGCAGCAGTATAGATGATTTACCAAACAACCATCCTTACAAACGTATTGTGGATGCCTATGTAGATGCAGGTTATGTTACATTGCGTATTGAAAAAAGCGGATTAGGCGATAGTAAAAATACACCACCCTGTGAGTCGTGTGATTTACTGGATGAAATTGAGAATTTTGAAGTCGGATTAAAAAAATTGAAGTCACTACCATATGTGGATACCAATCAAATAATTATTGTTGGACACTCAATGGGAGGAATTATTGCACCTGCAATCAGTGCAAAAAATAAGGTGGTGGGTGTTGTTGTATATGGCACAACTGCTAAATCTTGGTTTGAATATCAAATTGAAATGTATCGTGTGCAAAACGCATTAGCAGGAATGAACCCTATTGAAGTGGAACAATCCGTAATTGAACAATACGATTTAAACTATCGCTATTTTGTGAAGAAAGAGAAACTAGAAGACATAGCTAAAGATGCAAACTCAGATAGTGTTTTGAGAACAAGTTGGGAGTACGATGGTAAAGGAAAAATTTATTCTCGAAACGCAGAATACTGGAGACAAATTCAAGATTATCCGCATTTAGAAAACTGGAAAAACACGACTGCAAAAGTATTGGTACAATTTGGCGAATCCGATTTTCAAGCATTTTCAAAAAATGATCATCAGCAAATTGTCAATACCGTGAATTATTTTCATCCTGGTAACGCTACACTAATGACTTATCCATCTACTGATCATTATTTCGCAAAATCAGGAACTATGCAAGAAGCATTTGATAAGTTTACGAATGGTAAAATTCAACAGTTATTCAATGAGTATAATAATGAAGTAGGATTATCTGCTGTAAAATGGAGCAATGAAGTTTTATCAAAAAAGGATGACGTTACACTTTCAGAAAAGGGTTGGAAAAAATTAAATACTGAAAGCTATCCAGGAAAGCAAGATGATATCACCTTCATAAATGAAATGGAAGGATGGTATGTGAACGGTTATGGTAGTATTTATCATACAAAAAATGGTGGAACCACCTGGGAAAAACAATTAGAAATGAAAGGCACTTTCTTTCGCTGTATTGCCTTTGTAGATAGTTTATGTGGCTTTGCGGGTACTGTTGGCACAGATTATTTCCCTAATGTAACGGACACTATTACGCTATATAGAACCATTGATGGTGGAAAAACTTGGAGCCCTGTTTCATATACCGGCCCCTATGTAAAAGGACTTTGTGCATTAGAAATCGTTAAAGAGCAATTTATTAATCACGGTAAAACAGATTATAAAATTCACATTTACGGTGTTGGTCGCGTTGGCAGTCCAGCAAATATGATGGTGTCGCACGATGGTGGTTTGACTTGGTCATCAAACAGTATGAATAAAGATTGTAAAATGCTTTTTGATATAAAAATGTTAGATAAGAATAATGGATTTGTTTGTGCTGCTTCTGATGAAGATATTGAGAAATCAAATGCACTTATTTTAAAAACCATCGATGGAGGAAAAACCTGGAAAAAAGTTTATCAATCCAATAGACCATATGAAACAACTTGGAAGACTTCATTCCCATCTGACAAAGTTGGTTATGTAACTATACAATCATACAATCCCGATTCGTTAGCAAAACAACAACGCGTTGCTAAAACAATTGATGGAGGTGAAACCTGGAAAGAAATCAGCCTAGTTGAAGATGCGAATGCAAGGGAATTTGGTATTGGGTTTATCGATGAAAACCACGGCTTCGTTGGCACCATGAATAGTGGTTACGAAACTAAAGATGGCGGCTTAACATGGACACCGATTAATCTAGGAAAGGCCTGCAATAAAATCAGAATTTATAAAAATGCAAATGGAAAAATTTATGGTTATGCTATTGGCGTGGATGTAATGAAGGGAGAGTTTTGATTTTCACTAATTTTAAAATAAAAATATGCAGACATTACATTTGGACCTAAAAACATTAATCAAAATTAGACATGAGTAAATGCATGCTTTAAAATAAGTAAAAACAATTGAGCAAACAGAAAATATATTTATTAATATGAAAAAGAAATTATTGACTTCACTATTCCTACTGTTCATTTCTTGTTCAGCAGTATTCGCTCAAAACTGGTCGACCTTTGGTGGTGGCAATCAAAGAAACGGATTGAGCAAAATGACGGGGCCCCAGAATGTAACCAATCCTTACTGGACACAAAGCTCCTCATTCACTGCATTAGGAAATGCCGTTTACAGCTTTGGTGATAAATTTGTAACCAGCAGAATGTCTTTCTCTCCTTATTCAGGCCGTATTGAATGCAGAGATTTACAAACAGGAAATCTTGAATGGACTTCTCCTTTTTTAAATAACAGTTCCAGCATGTATACCATCGGTTTTACTGAGGATGCCGTGTATGGTCACGATTATGACAGTGATACAATCTATGCTTTTGACAAGGACAATGGTAGTATCTTATGGAGAAGCGAATTTAAATCATCCACGTTTGGTGCTAATCCCGGTGCTCTTTTCACCTGCAATGGCGATTTGATTGTAAACGGATTTGTTCAAAATGGGATTTTCACTATGCGACTCGATAAAAATACCGGAGATACAGTTTGGACTAACAGGGATATCATTGTAATTGCACCTGCGAAAGGGTTGGCAATGGGTAATAAAAACATTTACCGTCTAACGGGTGGAATTACAACACCCATTCGTCTTACAGCGATTGATATAGAAACCGGGCAAAGTGTATATCAATCCATTCCTCTGGCAGGCGATCCCGATCAGGAGCATCCCATAACAGTCGGCCCTGATGGCACAATCTATTTTTGGAGGGACGGAGGACTTTTATATGCCTTCAGTGATAATGGCAGCTCGCTCATTCAACTCTGGAGCTACACCCCTGTGAGTGCAGGACTTTTCACTAGCGACATCAGTGTAGGAGCAGACAATTCTGTTTTTATTTTTGATGACAATAAGGTTAAAAAAATTGATCAAAACGGTACTGTTTTACAGACTTCGATTACATTCAATTTATCGCAACCAAGTATTACTATTGGGAATGACAGCACCGTCTATTTAAATAGTGGAACCGGAAACATATATGCTTTAAGCCCGAACTTGCAGTCTATTCTTTGGCAGCTAAACGCTCCGCTTGGTGTCTATTGTAATCCCGCCCTGCTTAAAGACGGTATCATGATCGTAACCGAAGCCGGCAACACGATTAGGGCCTATAAACCTACTATCAACCGTAAACCAGTCGCTGACTTCAGGGTAAGTACGAAAAAAGTGACTGCAGGAGGTTCTGTAGACTTTTTTGACCAGTCATCCTATAGTCCAAGCTCATGGGAATGGATATTCAGTGGCGCTACAACAACAAACTCGAATATTCAAAACCCAAGCGGTATTATATACAATGTTCCGGGGATATATGATGTACAATTAATCACACAAAACACTTTCGGTTCTGACACCACAATAAATTATTGTCAGATTGAAGTGCTTCCTGTGTCGTTGTCATTAATAGAGTATGATGAAAAGAAAATAAAAACATATCCCAATCCAACAAATGGACCGATAACAATAAGATCTGAGAACACGATGAATAATGTTGGAATTACTGTATACAATATGATGGGTCAGGTAGTTTACAACAAGATCAATTTGCTGGGTAATAGTTTTGAACTAACGATTGATGGTCTACCAGGAGTCTATCTTGTAGAGATAGTGGACGAGCAAAAAAAGACACAGCTAAAAGTGATAAAGAACTAATTTAATCAAAAATCAATTTTGATTTTTACACTACTTTTGAAATGATAAATTACGATTAACAAAGACGTTGAAACAACAATCTACAACTAAAAAATATCATCAATACAACTACTGAAATTATGGATTTAGTAATAAAAAATCTCAACAAGCAATATAGCAATGGTGTACATGCCATGAACGATGTAACTCTTACCATCAACAAAGGTATGTTTGGTTTGTTAGGACCGAATGGCGCTGGCAAATCATCATTGATGCGCACCCTGGCAACACTTCAAAATGCAGATAGTGGCTCTGTAATGCTTGGTGATATTGATGTTTTAAACGACCAAGAATCAGTAAGGAAAATCTTGGGCTATTTGCCACAAGAGTTTGGTGTATATCCGAGAACATCTGCTGTTGACTTACTCGAACATTTAGCTATTCTAAAGGGTTTTAGCAACGGCAGTGAGCGAAAAGATATGGTTGATCAATTGCTCAACAAAGTAAATTTATATGAACATCGTAAAAAAGCAGTGAGTAGTTACAGCGGTGGAATGCGCCAACGATTTGGTATTGCACAGTGTTTAATTGGCAATCCTAAATTGGTAATTGTGGATGAACCAACTGCTGGATTAGATCCAGGCGAGCGTAATCGTTTCTACAACATATTAAGTGAAATTGGTGAAAATATCATTGTGATTTTATCTACGCATATTGTACAAGATGTAAGAGAACTTTGCACACAAATGGCAATCATGAACAAGGGTAAAGTCTTGTTTTGTGGCAATACCGATGACGCCTTACTTCAAATAAAAGGAAAAGTTTGGGAACGAAAAGTGGATAAAGATCAATTACAAGATTTTCAAACTAATTATAAAATTATTTCCAGCAAATTGGTTGGAGGAAAACCTTTAATTCATGCATTTTCTGAAAATGAATTAGGCAACGGATTTACAAAAGCGGAAGAAAATTTAGAAGATGTATTTTTCGCAAAACTGAATGAATTAGTTTAATCACCAACCGAAAAAAATTATGTGGAAATTTATAAAACACGAATGGAAATATTGGCTCAGTTCGCCAATGACATGGATCTTTTTATTCATCATCACTATTTTGGTGATGGGTGCTGTATCATCTGACAGCGTCACTATTGGTGGTGGTGTAGGTAGCGTTCATAAAAATGCGCCATTTGTAATTCAAACTTATTACGGAGTAATGTCGCTCATTTGTTTGTTAATGACAACTGCATTTATGAATGCTTCAGCCAACAGAGACTTTTCAAGTGGCATGTATCAATTTGTTTTTTCATCGCCTATTAAAAAACGAGATTATTATTTCGGAAAATTTATTGGTGCTGCAAGTATAGCAGTATTGCCACTTTTAGGTGTTTCTATTGGTGCATTGATTGGACCGTTGATGCCATGGGCAGAACCAAACCGCTATGGCGACGTTATTTGGAGCGGGCATTTGCAAGGTCTAATCACATTTGGAATTCCCAATACAATTATTGCGGCTGTACTTTTGTATTCGTTAGCAATTATTTTTAGAAGCAATATTGTTTCATTTGTTGGAGCAATGCTGATATTAGTATTGTATGCTGTATCTGCAGGCTTTACTAGAGATATTGAAAAAGAATGGTTGGCAAATATATTAGATCCATTTGGCTTTCGTCCTGAAACAATCATTTCAAAATACATGACGGTGGATGAAAAAAATGCTCATGGTGTTCCGCTAGTTGGTGCTTTATTGATTAATCGAGTGGTATGGCTATCAATAAGCTTTTTGATTTTAATTGGGGCTTACTTCAAATTTTCATTCAGCGCAAAAAATGAATCAGCTAAAAAAGCAAAAACGAAGGATTCAAAAATTGAATCGTTAAATAGTACTAATCGTATTTATACAGCAAATACTGCTAGTCAATTCTCGCTTTCAGCTTTGTGGTTTTTAATAAAGTTTGAAACAAAAGCAATTATTAATAACTCTACGTTCATCATCATTGTTGTTATTGGCTTAATGAATTTAGTCGCATCGTTAACAACATTTTCGGGTGGCTATGGAATAGAGCAATATCCTGTTACCTATAATGTAATTGATATTATTAGCGGTTCATTTTATTTATTCCTTATTGCCATTATTACTTTTTATACTGGTGTGTTAGTATGGAAGGAACGCGATGCGAAAATAAATGAAATACAAGACGCTACTCCTATTCAAACTTCACTGCTGTTCGTTTCGAAATTAGCAGCTATCATTTTTTCGATTGCCTTGATTTTGTCTTGCACAATATTTATTGGCATAATCGCACAAGCATGTATGGGATATCATCGTTATGAAATTGATGTATATGTTAAATCCTTGCTGATAAAAGATTTACTCTCTTTCTCTTACCTTGTAATCATTTCTTTGTTTTTCCATTACCTCATCAACAATCGCTATATCGCTTACTTCGCATTTGTAGCCTTTGTTATTTTGAATTCATTTATTTGGGGTGTTTTAAAAATCAATTCTAATCTTGTAAAATTTGGAGGAACTCCCACTGTTACTTATTCCGACATGAATGGATTTGGTCCGTTTGTACCTTCAAGTATATGGTTTAATATTTATTGGACAATTGCTTCTGTATTGATTGGCTTTGTGATTTTTTCATTCTATATACGAGGTAAAGAAACTGGCTTTAGACATCGACTTGTAAACTCAAAATATTTATTGAGCAAAAATAAAATCGCCATTGGCTTAAGTGGAATTGTATTTGTGCTGTGTTGCAGTTTCATGTATTACAATACTAAAGTGATAAACGAATATTCTTCAGGTCAAGAGCAAGAAAACGATCAAGTTGATTATGAAAAAAAGTATAAAAAATATGAGACATTAGTTCAGCCACGTTTCTATAAATACAATTACAATATCGATTTGATGCCATACGAGCGCAGCATGAGTGCAAATGTAGAAGCTTGGGCAAGAAATATTTCTAATCAACCGATAACTGAATTACATTTCACAATGCCTCAGGTACCTGATTCAGTAAAAATATTAATCGAAGGCAGCAAATTAAAATTGAATGATAGTCGATTAGGATATCGCATATATACGTTAGTAAAACCTTTGCAACCCAACGATTCAATCATGATTAAATTTGATGTGAGTCGTATCACCAAAGGATTTGAGAACGAAGTAACATTTACGCAACTTACTCAAAATGGAACATTCTTTAACAACAGAGATATATTACCCACTTTTGGATATGAAAACGCGTATGAAATTAGCGATAAAAACAAGCGTATTAAATTAAAGTTGCCTCCTCGTTTGCGAATGCCTAAATTGAATGAACAAGATTTAAGCGCAAGAGCAAATACATATATCAGCAACTGTTCTGACTGGGTGGAATTAAACACAACTATCAGTACCACTAAAGACCAAATAGCAATTGCTCCCGGTAGTTTAATTAAGTCTTGGGAGGCAAATGGCAAAAAATATTTCAATTATCAGCTCGAACAAAAATCATTGGATTTCTATTCATTCATTTCGGCGAAATATGAAGTGAAAAGAAAACGTTGGAATGGAATTGATTTGGAAGTTTATTATATCAAAGAGCATGAATACAATGTACCTAATATGCTCAATAGTTTACAAAAATCAATTGACTACTATACGAGCAATTTTGGGAAGTATTACCACAAGCAATGTAGAATTATTGAGTTCCCACGTTATGGAAGTTTTGCGCAAGCATTTCCAGGTACTATGCCTTATAGCGAAGGAATTGGTTTTATCATTGATGAAAGAAACGTTACCAAAGATGATATTGACCAAGTGTTCTATGTGGTAGCGCATGAAATGGCACATCAATATTGGGCGCATCAACTATGTGGCGCCAATATGCAAGGTAGTGAAATGATGAGTGAAGGATTTGCACAATATTCTGCTCTGATGGTCATGGAAAAAGAGTACGGCAAGGATAAAATGAAGAAGTTTTTGAAGTATGAAATGGATGGCTATTTAAGAGGAAGAAGCAGTGAGTTTGAAGCAGAAAGACCTTTAATTAAAACAGAATCGCAACAGTATATCCATTATCAAAAAGCTAGTGTAGTTATGTACTATTTAAAGGAAATGATTGGCGATAAGAAAGTGAATGAAGCCTTAAAATCCCTGATAGATTCTTTTGCTTACAAGCAACCACCCTATCCAACTTCAATTTCAGCAGTGAATGCTTTTAGAAAAGTAACACCTGATAGCTTACAATATCTAATTGATGATATGTTTGAAAACATCACTATTTTCTCCAACAGAACAATAGACACAAAGTATAAAAAGGTGGGTCAAGAATATGAAGTTACAATAACAACCACATCTGAAAAGTTCAGAGCTGATTCTTTAGGAAATGAAAAAAATAGAATTTTGAATGATTATATTGATGTAGGCATCTTCGCCGAACCAAGTAATAAAAATAACTTGGGCAAAGTTCTAGTTTATCAACGCGTGAGAATAAATAAAAAAGATAACACTTTTGTATTTAGAACGAAAGAAAAACCATATCAAGCAGGTATTGATCCATACAACTATTTAATTGATCGAATTCCAGATGATAATATTAAAAAGCTGGAAGAATTGTAAGTAATTTATAAAGCGACATTAGAACAGGAATTAGAAGAATAAATTCCTACTAGTGAACATTAATCAAAAAGTAGATTTTACAGAGATGTGAATCGGAAATCTTTTGATATGTAGTTAAATTGATGTGATGAGAAATGTATTTTGATGTTTTAAAACATTATCACATTAACTTTCTTTTGATTTAATTCTTGAAATTAATTTGAATTCAATGTCACAATTTTCTAATTAATTACACATACGCATAGAGTGGCCAATAATACTCGTTGCATGAAAGAGAAAAAGGAAATATTTATGTCGTTGTACGAACCTGTTCACGAATCATTCGAAAGGTTTTGTAAAGCAAGGGCATATGGCTGTATGCCATTCCGGGATCTGATGCAAGAAACTTTAATGGTAGCCTATTCCAAGTTTGATGAGTTAAAAGAGCAAGATAAGATACTATACTTCTTATTTGGAATTGCGACCCGTTTACTAGCCAATCAACGTAAAAAAAATTCGCCAGTATATCAAAATGAAATTTCAGAATCGTCATATTTTCTGACACCAGAAGTTGCGCGAAAAGCGGAAGTTGACCATCTATACAAAGCACTTTCTTTACTTCCAGCAGACCAACGAGATGCCCTAATTTATTTTGAGATCGTAGGATTTTCAGTCAAAGAAATAGCAGTTTTTCAGAAAAAATCTGAAGTCGCAGTTAGGCAACAATTATCACGAGGACGACAAAAACTCCTTGAATTATTGCAAGAAAAAAATGAACTTAAAAATATTATGATATGACAGATCAGGCTTTGCATAAATTATTTTCCGATATGAAGAGTGCTCCTGCTGAAACTAATATTGCAGAAGTTTCTCAATGGATAAATACAGCAGCGGCTGTAACAAGTGGCGCATCAACTTTTAAAACATTAATTCAAAATAAAATTATTATCATGAGCTCAATAATCACTGTTGGTTTAATTGGAACAGTTCTGTTTTTTACAGGTCATCCGACAAAAAATGAAAAGAATATTTTGGATCCTTCCATTCAAAAATCTATCATTACAAATGAGATTGATTCTGTTGAAACAACTACAATCATAAATAAGAAACAACAAAATAACACCCTCGTAAATCAGTCATTATTTTTGGATACAAACTTCGTTGAGAAAAATAATAGTGTACAAAAAATTGAACTTCAAAATATAAAAGAAGAACCAAAAAATATCATAACTAACGAAATTGATAACCATCAGGAAAAAAGCAGTTTCAATGATTCGGGGTTGTGGAAATCATCTAATGATAGTTTGAGCATCGATACTTTATTTGAAGGTGTTAAGTCACTCGTATTTACAGGAAGAGTCAATGATAAAATTTCAGTCCATGGAAGCAATAGAACAAATATTGCAATGAATTATAATTACAAGTACAAAGTGAAAGGGATTTATTCCAGTAAGAATAGGGATTGTGAAGTAAGGTATGAAAAAAAAGATTCTGTTCTAACCATTCAGGTTGGTAGAAAAAATCCGGCAGTGAACATTGGTGTAAGTTATTCAAAAGAAACATCGAGTATTTATTTTGAAGTACCCGAAAGTATTGCAGTTAAAATAAAAACCAGCTTTGGTGATATAGATCTTAGTGGTTTAAAAGATAATGACTTCGATTTTCAAACATCATATGGTGATATTAACGCATCAATAATTTCTGGCAACATTAATTTAAAAAGCAGCTATGGAGATATCAATGCAGAACAATTGAATGGGAAAATTGACATCAATACAAGTTATGGAGACATTAATGGGAAAAATATTACTATTAAAGAGCACATGAACATTAATTCTGGTTATGGCGATATCGATTTTCAAATAACTAATTCCATTACTGATTGTCAGATTGATTTAAAAACAGGTTTTGGAAAAATCAAAATGAAAAGAATAGATTTAGAATTAGAATCTGCAAGTAAATTAACATTTGGAAATGGCACAATACTAATTAAAGCAAAATCAGGTTTTGGCGATATTATACTACGATAACAAAAAAAGAAAACATACAACCATGAAAAAACAAATAACGCTCCTTTTCGCATTTCTAATAAGCCTGCAACAACTATGTGCTCAAAGTACATCATCCCAACGGCTAGATGAATTCATTGAACAAAAAGGAGATGGCTTTAATACATATTATGAAAAAAGAGATGTAAAAACATACAATACCCTACTTTCAGAGTATCTGTTGATTTATGACAAGCTATCTGTAGAAGAAAAAAAAGTACACGCCTACGAACTAAATAACATTTACTATAATTTATCTT
Source organism: uncultured Bacteroidota bacterium (assembly GCA_903847585.1). Classification (GTDB taxonomy): domain Bacteria; phylum Bacteroidota; class Bacteroidia; order AKYH767-A; family OLB10; genus CAINEC01. Next base: position 80,837 of record CAINEC010000020.1, on the reverse strand, counting down.
GTATTTATTCTCTCTTAAACAATAAGACATCGGCTATAAATTATTTAAAAAAATCAATTGACGCAGGTTATAACGATTATGGACATGTGCAACTTGATACGGACTTAGACAATATTCGAAAAGAGAAAGAGTTTGTTGATCTCAATAAAAAGCTAAAGCTGACTGGAGACTATCTTTTCATCCTAAAAAGTGCTGACAAATACAACATATCAGACAATAGACAATTGCCAATATTTAGTTATCAATCAAGTGAAGACCCAAAGCTTATCGCCTTGCGAAAAGGATTCAACCTTGACAGTATTGCTGGAGAAGGTACCGATGTATTGAAAATTCTAAACCTATTGCATTGGGTACATAATTTAGTGCCACACGATGGAATGAATGGAAATCCAGAAGTTAAAAACGCCATAAGTATGGTAGAGGTATGTAAAAAGGACAACAGAGGATTAAATTGCAGAGGACTTGCAATCGTTTTGAACGAATGTTATTTAGCGATGGGAATAAAATCAAGAATTGTCACTTGCCTGCCAAAAGACAGTCTAAAAATCGACCAAGATTGTCATGTTATAAATTCTGTTTATTCTGAATCCTTTAAAAAATGGCTTTGGATTGACCCCACTTTCAATGCTTATGTGATGAATGAAAAAGGAGAAATGCTGAGCATAGAGGAAGTTCGTGAGCGTTTGATTAGTGACAAAACCCTAATTCTAAATCCGGATGCAAATTGGAACAATAAAACATCACAAACAAAAGAAGAATATCTTCAAAACTACATGGCGAAAAACCTATACATGTTGGAATGCCCAGCATCAAGCGAGTACAACATGGAAACAAGTTCTGAAGGAAAAACCTACAACTACATTAGACTTCTTCCTTTAGATTATCATGAACAAAAACCTGATATTGAAGAAGAAAAAAGAACAGGACAAAATACAACATGGAATACTTACAAAACAAATAACCCGATAGTTTTTTGGGGACTTCAATAAAACACTTTTGTTTAGTTTTGTAATATCTAATGTAGCTTTTGCAGTGTAAACTTTTACATTGTGAATTCAATTAATAAATCAGCAAGTAGTTGCTTTTAGAAAGTACTTTCTTTAACTTTATTTTAATACGTTTATCAATTATGACAGCAACCGCAATAAAAAAACAAGTAGATAATTATCTTCCACTTCTAACTTCAAAACAACAGATCTTAGTTCTTGAAATGATTAAGTCAATGCTAAATGTTGATAAAGACGTTAAACGTATAACACGCAAACAATACAATAAAGAAATCAATGATGCTGTTACGCGAATTGAAAAGGGCAATTCGGTTTCACATGCATTAGCAATCAAAGAATTAGCTAAGTGGTAAAACTTGCATAGCAATATAAAGTATAAATCAAGTATGAACTATACCTCAAAAAAAATCCCCGCTAACGCAGGGATTTTTTATTTACTCCGAAAATTATTTTCTTATTTCTTGTCTTCTGACATCAACGTGTCCATGCCCATCATCTGACGCATTGTTTTTTGCATTCCTTCAGGAGAGCCATCTAAGAATAAAACATTTCCTTTTCCGTACTCTGCAAAATTCTTGATTGCTTCTGTCCACATCGAAAACATAATCATCGATGTATCCAAGTTTGCTTGTTGCATTTCACGCGCTGCATTCTGCATACCCTTAGCTACCTCTTCTCTGAACAACGCAACTCCTTGTCCGCGTAACTGCGCCGCTTCACGCTCTGCTTGCGCTGCAATTTTTATTGCGTTACCTTCTGCTTCCGCCGATTTTGTTTTAGTAATTAATAAAGCTTGACCTTCGTTTTCAGCTGCTGCTTTTAAATTGTTTGATGCAACCACTTTACTCATCGATACCATTACTGCTTCATCAAATGTAATATCGTTGATTTGTAAATCTTGTAAATGATATCCCCACTCTTCAATTACATTATCAATTTGCTCTTTTACGTGATCTACGATTTCACGACGAAGTCCTAATACTTCCGATTGTTTTTTAGTAGCAACGAAAGCACGAATGTTTCCTTCAATCGTTCTGATTAATGCTTGCATTAAATTCTTCTCATCGATGAACTTAAATGCTACTTTCTTAATTGTTTCTTCTTCGCTATCAATTACCGAAAATAAAATCATCGATTTGAAATACACATTCGCCTGATCGACGGTTACCGCCTGAAACTCTAATTCTACTGAACGATTCTGAGTAGAAATTCTTTTAAATACTGTTTCGATGAAAGGAATAATAAAATTTAAACCCGGACGAATAATTCGCTGGTATTTTCCGAAGATGGTGATTACGGAAACATTTCCTTGTTGGACTGTTCTCAAGCCCATGAATAGAATCACTACGATTCCAATAATAATTGCTGTTGACATATGATAAATATTAAATTAATTCCATTTTAGTGTTCCAATCATTTTCATGATATCTTCCTTTGCATATTTAATGGCAGGAGCTAAACTATCTGCATTGGGCGCTGAATTAAAATAAAGTGCACCTCTTAAAAAATGATTGGTACTATCGGTTACAAAAAACTGAATGGGTGATGCGGCATCGCCACCAATTTCATAAAGAATTCCACCAACATTATCATTTACTTTCAATACACTTTCGTTGATAGAACTTGCACGCGAAGTATGCTTATAAACTAATGTGCGCGTATCTTCTGCGTACTTATTAAAATCGCCATTCAATTTTTTATACGTCAGATAAATCTGTCCGTTTAACTTAGGCATTACGATATAATACCAAAAAGGCTCTGATAAACTATTGGTATCAGGAATAGCTACTGCTGTTGTTGAAATATCAAACGAATACGGACAGTTAGCTGGCTTGAACTCCTTATAAGCATGTGCAGGCAAAGTAATTCGGTAATAACCTTTCGGCTTGGGTACTCCATTGTCTTCATTATCGCCACATGCAATAATTACCATTGCTAAAAAAACCAGTACAACCAGCTGCTTAAAATTCATGGTACAAAGATGCAAAAAGAAAGGCATCCGAAGATGCCTTAAAATAAAATCTTAAAAAGGTTCGTGTGAGCCTTGATCAGTTAAAGGTGGCTCTTCCATTCCGTGATTAACATCATGGTTATTGTTTTCGTTTTCACGCTTACTCAACATCGTCATGTTTTCAGCAATGATTTCAGTAGCATATTTTTTCACCCCATCTTTTTCCCAACTGCGTGTACGCAATTTGCCTTCGATAAAAATCATATGCCCTTTCCGTAATTTTAGTTTTTCGGCTGCTTCTGCTAAGCCACGCCATAGAACAATGTTATGCCATTCCGTTTGATCCTGGCGCTGTCCATCCTTGTTCTTAAAATACTCAGTGGTTGCCAATGGAAACTTCGCTACCATTATACCACCTTCCATGTGTCTGAACTCAGGGTCTTTTCCTAAGTTACCGATTAAAAATACTTTGTTTACTCCCGACATAATATATAGTTTGATAGTTTTCTAAATTACTATGTTCGGCTTGGCTGTGTATAGCAAATATATGCTAATTAGTTAAATGAAAAAACAAATTTCAACTCGATTTGAAAATATGACAATTAAGTGTATACACTCATTACTAGTCCTCGCTCTCGAGGTATTTAACAATTAACTGAGGCATTCCATAATCACCTAGTTGGCTCCATGGAACCTTTATCATGTTAGCGTCTTTAGCGGTTGAAACACTTTCCATATTTATCCACCAAAACTTAGCAAAAATTACTTGATGTGATAAAACGTGTTTTACAATAGCGCTTGACTTGACCATTTTATGCGAATTGGTATTTAAGTAATTGGCAACTTCTGATTTAGAAAGATCTAGCTTGTTTTTATTCTTTGTCGCTGACTCTATCAACGGAAATTGATACAACCCTTGCCAGATATCCTTTCCCTCTCTTTTCTGAAGGATGGTATTTTTTTCGTCTGACAGGATAATAAAATCAAAATAACGGTTTCGTGTTTTTGTCTTTTTTGACTTAACAGGATATTCACTTACGGTATTGGTCGCAAAGCTCTGACAATATTGATTAAAAGGACAAACGGAACAATCGGGGTTGGAAGGTTTGCATTGCATGGCACCGAACTCCATAATGGCCTGATTAAACATTCCGGGATTGGATTTATCAATTAACTCATTCGCCAGCACAAAAAACTCTTTCTTACCATTGGTAGAATCGATGGGGGTATTAATTGCAAAGATTCTGGAAAGAAAACGGTAAACATTTCCATCGACAACGGCATGAGGTAAATTAAAAGCAAAGGAACTAATGGCTGCTGCAGTATAATCGCCAATTCCCTTTAATGCTCGTATCTGCTCATATTGATTAGGAAAATTTCCATTGTATTCATCTCTCACTACTTTGGCCGCGGCGTGTAAATTTCTGGCGCGCGAATAATACCCTAGCCCTTGCCATAATCGCAAAACCTCTCGTTCATCGGCATTGGCAAGGTCGGTTACCGTTGGGAAGTTTTCCATAAATCGGAGCCAGTATGGCATTCCTTGCTCGACACGGGTTTGTTGTAAAATCACTTCTGAAAGCCAAATCGCATAGGGGTCGTTTGTCCTTCGCCAGGGCAAATCACGCTGGTTATTGCGATACCAATCCATTAAAATTTGGCTTAATTCCATTATTTATTGTGTAAGGGGCTCAAAAATAAAGAATTAATGTTTTTGTATTTCAATCATAAAGCCTATCTTTGCAACCCCTTAACGAGAATTAACAATTTAAACATATTGTCATTATGACTAAAGCAGAATTAGTAAACGAGATTTCAACTAAAACAGGTATTGAGAAAGTTGCGGTTCAACAGACTATTGAATCGATGATGAAAGTAGTACGTAACTCATTAATCAATGATGAAAACGTATACTTAAGAGGATTTGGAAGTTTTATCGTTAAAAAACGTGCAAAGAAGACTGGTCGTATCATTACAAAAAATGCAACTATTATCATCCCTGAGCATTATATCCCGGCTTTCAAGCCTGCTAAAACTTTCACCGAGCGCGTTAAAACTGCACACGTGAAAAAATCAGAAGGATAATAAATGAAAGGAAATCATTTGCAATTAATAATTGTAGGAGCAGCTTTAGTACTTACCGGAGTAATTTACACGATGCCTTCTCAGGTAAATGTAAAGGGAGAAACTAAAGAGGGTCCTGCCAAAATAGATGCAAGTGGTTTTAGTGAGAGTGAAATATTAAATCAAGCGAAAGCTTTACTGGACAGTAACCAGTCGAAAAAACTAGCGTTCTTTGAGACAGCAGTAAAAAATAATGGAGATCGAGACACCGCAGTGCTCGATCAAATGGGAAGATTTTGGGATCAGGCCGGACTACCTGCAGCCGCAGCAATCTGGTTTGAAAAGAAATCAGTAGTCGTAAAATCAGAGCAAGGTTATCTTGACGCTGCCTACCGTTATTTTGACGCATTTAAAATGACAGAGGATTCGTTATTTAGAACGTTGATGGTTAAGAAAGCAATGGAAAACTATCAACTTGTTTTAGATAAAAACCCTTCGAACTTAAATGCAAAAACAGATTTAGGAGTTTGTTATGCCGAGGGATCTGCGGAGCCAATGAAAGGAATTATGCTTCTTCGAGAAGTAGTTTCAGCGGACCCTAATCATGAAATGGCCCAGTTCAACTTAGCCATGTTATCGATTAAATCAGGTCAGTTGGATAAAGCCATCGACAGGTTAAACACAGTATTAAAGATTAACCCTAAAAGAATCGACATTTATTTCTACCTTGGACAAGTGTATTCGTCGAGTGGAGATAATGCAAAAGCGATTGAAAGCTACAACAACTTCGTCACTAAAACCGACGACCCTAATGCAGCTGCTGAAGTAAAAAAAATGATTACAGCGCTTGAAAAAAGCCCTGCTTAAAACTGAAATAAATTACAATTCTAACCGAATAAAAAAATATTATTATGCCTTCAGGTAAAAAACGTAAGCGCCATAAAATGGCAACCCACAAACGTAAAAAGCGTCTTAGAAAAAACCGTCATAAGAAGAAGAAATAATCTGTAACAACAGGTTATTTCAAATGACAGATTGTGCTCTAATTTTTTAGGGCTTTTCTGCTTTGTATGACTATGGACATTCATTTCGTATGTCCGTACTGTTTGTATATTCTAAATTTTAACCAGCTTTTTCTGATTGAACAGTGAATTAATTATTGATTCGTCTTCAAGCGAAGTGACTATTGCTTTGGTTGAAGAGAAGCGCCTCGTAGAGCTCAACAAAGAGAAAAAAGAAAACAATTTCTCTGTTGGAGATATCTATTTGGGACGTGTTAAGAAACTCATGCCTTCACTGAACGCAGCATTTGTTGACATCGGCTATGAAAAAGATGCATTCTTGCATTACCTTGACCTTGGTCCGCAGGTACATTCATTGCTTAAGTTTATGCGAAGCACCGTAAATGGTAGTCAGCCGCAATCATTATTGAACAACTTCGAACTAGAAGCTGACATTAATAAGGCAGGTAAAATTGGACAAATACTCTCTCCCAATATGAACCTAATCGTTCAAATTGCGAAAGAACCAATTTCAACCAAAGGACCACGTATCACTTCTGAAATTTCACTAGCCGGAAGATATGTCGTTTTAGTTCCTTTCTCCGATGTAGTTTCGATTTCTCAGAAGATAAAAAGCAGTACTGAACGCCAGCGCCTGAAGCGATTGGCCATGTCGATTAAGCCAAGAAATTTCGGAATTATTGTTAGAACTGTTGCTGAAGGTAAAAAGGTTGCAGATCTTGATGCTGATATTCAAGACTTGTGTTCGCGCTGGCAAGCGATGCATGAACAGCTAAAAACAGCATTGGCTCCTGTCAAGATTTTGGGAGAAATGAATAGAACTTCGACCATTCTTCGTGATTTACTTAATCCAAACTTTAACAGTATTCAGGTGAATGACCCTTCGTTAGCTGAAGAAATTAAAAGCTATATCCGAAGTATTGCTCCCGATCAGGTAGATATTGTAAAGCTTTATAAAGGCAAACTTCCAATTTTTGAAAACTTTGGAGTAGACAAACAAATAAAAGGATTGTTCGGTAAGACGGTAACGTTAAGCGGTGGTGCTTACTTAATTATTGAGCATACAGAAGCGCTTCATGTAATTGATGTCAATTCAGGAGGAAGAAATAAAGGTGCACAGGATAATCAAGAAGCAAGTGCTTTAGCTGTAAACATTGCTGCTGCCAAAGAAATTGCTCGTCAGTTGCGCTTGCGCGATATGGGCGGAATTGTGGTTATCGATTTTATCGATATGAAGAACACGCTTCATCGCAAAGAGTTGTTCGACACTTTACGCGATGAGATGAAATTAGATCGTGCGCGCCATACTATTTTACCAGCAAGTAAATTTGGATTGATCCAATTAACTCGTGAACGTGTACGTCCTGTTACCAATATCATCACCGTAGAAAAATGTCCTACATGCGATGGCAGTGGTGAAATAAAAGCTTCTATCCTTTTAATTGACGATATCGAAAATAATATTCGTTATTTATGTCAAGAACAGAATGAAAAATCACTCACACTACACGTACATCCTTACCTGGCTGCATATTTAAAGCAAGGTAAGTATACGTTTAAGTCATATCAGTGGAAGTGGTTTAAGAAATACAAAAAATGGATTGCTGTTGATCCTATTTCGGCACTTCATTTTATGGAGTATCATTTTTTCAATAATCAAGGAGAAGAAATTAAACTTTAATTTCTGTGTTCCGCAACTACAATTGGCTTGCGGATTTTTTGTACTTGTCCTTGCTCAGTAATTATTTCAGCATACAAAATGTAAATTCCTGAAGGCAAAATACGATTTCGTTCGTCCGTGCCATCCCAGATAAGCTTATCATCACCGCCAATTAAATCAGCATTTAATAATTGTTTGATTTTATTTCCGTTTAAATCAAGAATTAGAATAGATGACCATGCTCCACCAATATTCGAATTAATTTCAATCAGTGTATGATCATCAAAACCATCGTTATCAGGAGAAATAACATTTGGAGTTATGCTTATAATAGCCTCTTCCATTGAACCATCAATGGCCTGCGAATTTTTTAATGTTGGAGTTGCATAACCGGAGGCATAAGATGCGCTACTCCAGTTTTTATCATTAGAAGCTGGAACATCAGCGCTTATTCTTTCGAGTGAAACTCCTTCGTTTGTTGTTAATAATTGTGAATGTAGTTTTTCGGAATACTTCAATTCGTCAATAACAACTGCAGCGGCATCCAAAAACAAAATACTTCCTTCATCATCATTCATTGCAGGCAATTCATAAAACACCGATTTGCTAATTTGTGCCGATGGATAACAATTAAAATAATTGTCGTTTGTATTACTTAAAACCAAATAATCATTTGGCATTATCACCAAATCATCAGTGGTGATTTTTGAATTATACTCAACCTGATTGCTCGTACTATTCCTACGCGAACAACTACAACTTTTAAGTGAAATTATTTTATCGGATTTATTATACATCTCTACAAAATCAACACAGTTATCATAAGGGTTAAACATAATTTCATTGATGATTAAATCGCCTTTAACAGGCGAAACACCAACTCCAAATTGGTATTTATTATCGCGAAGTATTTTGTTGCCATTACAGTCGATAATATCATTCAACTGCAACCAGTGCGCTTCATTAGGCAACAATGTAAGATTAACTTGTAGATTGATTTTACTAGTATAAGTTTTATCCGCACTAATTGATATAGGATTTATTTGCTCGTCAATAATAAAATCGTTTGCCGATAAACTATCTGCATTTATCTCTTCATTAAACACAACCGATAGATGATTACTATCGATAACAAAAACAGATTGCACCATCGGACAATCCGCATCAATAAAAATATGATTACTGCAATTGGCTAATCCAGGACTACCTCCCCTTGCATCACAGGATGCGCTCCAGTTATTTGAATTAGCGCACATATAATCGAGTTGGATTTTCTCCAACGACCATCCTCCTTGACTTTTAAATTCATTATGATAAAAAGAAGTATTGTAATTTAAAATATCTAAAACATTTGACGAATCCTTTAACACCAATTCATCTCCATCGTTATTCAATGTTGGAAATCCCGAAACAACTTTTGCATCAATACCATTTGCTTCGAATTGTAATTTTCCAGAAGCGCTCGTGAAAACCACATAACATTTTGGACAAATAGTATCATTCGAAAATATCCCTGTTGATGAAGGATCACTTAGTGTAAGTGATTTTGTTGCGAGATATTTATTGGAAATATTATACAACTCTAAATATTCTACATTAGGTAAATTATTTGCGCCTGAAGGATTACACATGACTTCGCTAATCACTAAATCGCCAACAGCAATAATATCGCAACGAATAAAAACAAGATTACATAAAATGGTATCGGCAGTATTTGAACTAACATCTTGAATATCCTTGAGTAAAAATTTTAACGTATCTCCGCTGTTAATTTGATTAGCTAATTCAATCTGAAAAATACTTGAATCGTTATTAGCGAAAATATTTACAGGATTATTACTTGATTGCAACAATTGAAAATTTGTATTAAGTTTAAATCCTTTAATAGGCTCGTTAAAATCAATTTCGATAATTGAATCATTTATCATTTTTGAATCAATTAAAAAAGGACAAACCGTATCACGAATAAAACTCCCAGCATACACATTATCTAAATAAAATCCGGAAGCGTTACTTACCGTATAAGTGCATTGCCAACCTAAATAACCGTTACCAAGATTCATATTATCATTTACAAAAAATTCTAATTGATAATTATTCCCGCCCGTATAATCGGTATAGATTTCAATCAGTCCGTTAGGATATTTAACAACCTTAGTACTTACGCCAAATGCAGAAGCAACTCTTGCATCAACACCTCTGCCAAGTAACGCATTCACATTGCCACTTTGCTTATAAAATTGAATTGCATCATTGGATCCTGATTCACCAAATTGAAGATAATATCCATCTGCATTAGCAAAATTGTTTTGTGTTGAGTATAGATAATACTTTGTATTATTTTGCGAAGATGGAGAGAAAGCAAGCTCGATATAAAAGCGCCATTCGCTTGTATCCATTCCTGATAAATCAACAGCAGTAGTTAAAGTTGAAGTGCCAGCTACTGCTGAATGTAATTGTAGTTGCTTAACTGAGTTCACCATAAAATCAGTAGTATCCCCTGACCAACATGGATTACTATTAAAATCCGCATCGCTAAAATCATCCGAAACTTGCGAATAAGAAAATTGAAAGCAATGAACTAAAATCAAAAGAGTAATGAGGTGCTTCATAAATTATTTTTGGCAAAACTATAATGAGGTCGTGCCTTTTACCCCATAACAAACATTTACAAACGTTTAACTTCAAGATTTGTGACAATAGTCACCAACTCATTTTTATAAATACCTATCTTCGTTCCGCCTTACCGAAAAAAAATGATTCGCAAGTCACTATTTATTCTTGCATTAGTTGTATGCACAATTCCTTTTATGAATCCACCATTAGCTTTGCTATTGGGATTTATTATTGCGCAGACAATTGAGAATCCATTTGAAAAATACAGTCATAAAGCGACGAACTGGCTTTTAAAATCATCCATCGTTTTACTTGGTTTCGGAATGAACTTGCACAAAGCATTTGATGCTGGTAAAACAGGATTTATGTTCACCATTTTTTCTATTGGCATCACCTTACTTGCAGGATGGTTATTGGGAAGAAAGTTAGGAGTAGATAAGAAAACATCATTTTTAATATCAAGCGGAACCGCTATTTGTGGTGGAAGTGCCATTGCAGCGGTTTCACCAATTGTTCAAGCTAACGAAAAGGAAATGAGTGTTTCTTTAGGAACGGTTTTCATTTTGAACTCAATTGCTCTTTTGATATTCCCAATTATTGGTCATTTATTGCACATGAGTGAGCACCAATTCGGACTATGGGCGGCAGTTGCTATTCATGATACCAGCTCTGTGGTTGGTGCTGCGAGTAAATATGGCGATGAAGCATTACAAGTTGCCACGACCGTTAAATTAGCAAGAGCACTTTATATTATTCCTTTATCATTATTAACGGCTTACTTTTATAAATCTGGTAATTCAAAAATCAGCATTCCTTACTTCATAGGCTTATTTTTAATTGCTATGGTCATAGGAACCTACGTTCCTGAATACACGTCAACTTATAGTACACTAGTGATGATAGCAAAGAAAGGATTAACTATTACCCTATTCTTAATTGGTAGTGGACTATCCATTAAAAAATTAAGATCGGTTGGAGTAAAGCCATTAATTCAAGGAATAAGCCTGTGGATTTTCATCAGCTTACTTTCCCTAGTTTCCATATTTTACTTTACGCAATAATCCTTAGTAATTAAAAGCACTTTGTTCAAAATAAATTGAAAGGCCAACGCTACTTTCGATGTTTTAAATAGTTTTGTTACTATGAAAATAGCCGTAGTGGGTGCAACCGGATTGGTAGGCACAAAAATGATTGAAGTATTAGCTGAAAGAAATTTTCCTGTTAGCAAATTAATTCCTGTTGCCTCTGAAAAGTCGGTAGGAAAAGAAATTGTTTTTAATGGTAAATCATACAAGGTAGTTGGAATGCAAACCTGCATTGATATGAAGCCCGCTATTGCATTATTTTCTGCCGGAGGTAATACTTCTTTGGAATGGGCTCCCTTGTTTGCTGAAGCAGGAATAACAGTCATTGATAATTCATCGGCATGGAGAATGGATCCATTAAAAAAACTAGTAGTTCCCGAGATCAATGCAGATGTGTTAACGAAAGACGATAAAATCATCGCTAATCCGAATTGCTCTACCATTCAGATGGTATTACCATTAGCACCCTTACATAAAGCTTATAAAATAAAAAGAGTTGTTGTTTCTACCTATCAATCGGTGAGTGGCACTGGTGTAAAAGCTGTTTCCCAATTAATGAATGAGCGACAAGGAATCAATGGTGAAATGGCGTACGCCTATCCTATCGATTTAAATCTAATTCCCCAGATCGATTCTTTTCTTGATAATGGAAGTACCAAAGAAGAAATGAAGATGGTGAACGAAACATGTAAGATTTTGAGAGATGATTCTATCCGAGTTTCTGCAACTACCATTCGTGTTCCTGTAAAAGGCGGACATAGCGAAAGTGTAAATATTGAATTCGAAAATAATTTTGACCTTTCAGATGTAAGAAAGCTTATTTCGGATATGCCTGGCGTTATATTACAGGATGATCCTACTAAACAACTTTATCCGATGCCATTGTTTGCCGAAGGTAAAGACGATGTATTTGTAGGACGTGTGAGAAGAGATGAGTCGCAACCGAATACACTAAACATGTGGGTGGTGGCTGATAACTTACGCAAAGGAGCTGCTACTAATGCGGTTCAAATAGCGGAGTACCTATTAAAAAACAATCTCGCTTAGAATTACTTTACTAAAGCTAATGGATGCGCAACTCCAGTGTATTCCAGTAAGTCCATTTTAATCGAACCAACCATCAAATTTGCTTCAGCACGAACTGGCAATCTGTTTTTATCATCGCTAATCCAGATGGTCATACTTTCCTGCTCTTTAAATACGCGCCCTTCCATCACATAAGGCTTAAACTTCATGCACCGAACTTTACCTTTATCAGTTGATAGAATAACCTTCCCTGTATACTTCAACATCATCGGAAAAATAGCATCATCTAAATAGGTTTGAATGACGAATGTATCTCCGGGTGCAGCACGACTAAAATCGATAGTGCGAGCAAAGTAAAATGCCGATAACAAATCCTGAACATGCTTTGGCGTTTTAACTGCTTTTTTCTCACTAGTGGCTAAGCCATTCACATGATCAAATTTCACCTTTTGATTTACTTTATAGCCACCTTCTCTCACATCACGTACAAAATACCAAGGCAACATCGCGTCTTTATCAATATAACTTTCATAGCGATCGCGCACTTTGAAAAACCAATCGAAGGCCCCAACAGACTTCCCTTCACCGATTACCTGATAACATGATTTACCAAAAACTGTTTTTAGTGTAGGCGACACCGTTAGTGTAGCTTCACCTGCATCCATAAATCCGTAGTGGACTCTGAATTTTAATTGTTCACCAGGAACAAATGCTTCCTGATTGACTTTTCTTAACTCTTGACAATTTGCTTTTGAAATAAAAATCAAAAGGGAAAATGTCAGTAAATAAATTGTTTTTCTCATTGTGCGTAAGGATCGATATTCCATTCATCATTCGACGAACTGTCGTTTGATGAATTATCGAGACTTCCACTATCGAAGTTAGCATTGCCTGACTCAAAGCCTGGAGGCAAATCAACCGGCACATCCATTTCATCGACTAAATCAGAAGGGGTTCCAATTTCGTTATCAAGAATATGAAGGTCTTTTAGTTTTGGCAGATCTTTCACCGACTTCAAACCAAAGTGATCCATGAAGCTTTTACTTGTTGCATAAAGCAACGGTCTTCCTGGGCCGTCTCCTTTTCCGTTAATAACAATTAGTTCCTTTTCCAATAGCTTCTGAATTGAGTAATCGCAATTCACACCGCGAATGTGTTCAATCTCTGATTTGGATAACGGCTGTTTATAGGCAATTATTGCAAGCGTTTCTAAAGCGGCCGTTGAAAGTCGGCGTTTAGCCTTGATTTGCAACAAGGTATTGACTACTGAATGATATTCTTTTTTCGATAAAAACTGATAGCCTTCTGCTATTTCAACTAATTCGAATGAGAATACTTCATCCTTGTACTTATCTTTTAAAATTTCAACAATTTCTTTTAGCTGATCCTTTTTAAGCTCCCAGCCATAAGTTGTATTCAAACAACTAATAATATCATCTGCTGATACAGGCGATTCAGCAGTAAAAATTAAAGCTTCGATATGTTGTTCGAGTAATTGCATAAATGAGTTTGTTAAAATTAAATTACAATATTGACTATTCGTCCGGGCACTACAATGATTTTCTTAGGAGCTCCATCAAATAATTTGGCTGTTTCAGGTGCAGACAATACCGCCTTCTCTATATCCTCTTTCGTTAGCTGCAATGAAAGTTTAATTTTCGATTTCACCTTTCCATTAATTGAAATTGGATACTCAAATTCATCCTCCACTAAATATTCTTCTTTCCATTGAGGGAAGTTTGCTTTGGTGATACTTTCAGTATTACCAAGTTTCTCCCAAAGTTCTTCCGCGAAGTGAGGTGCATAAGGAGACAATATCACTAACAACGGCTCTAGAATCTCGCGCTTGTTGCATTTTAAATCGGTTAACTCATTCACACAAATCATGAATGAACTAACTGTTGTATTAAATGAAAAGCGCTCTACATCATCTTCTACTTTTTTAATTGTTTTATGAAGCGTTTTCAATTCTGCTTTTGACGCTGCTTCATCTGAAACTTGAAAAACATTTTCTTTTCCATGAAATAATCTCCACAAGCGACGAAGGAAATTATGTACGCCACTTATACCTTGTGTACTCCATGGCTTACTTTGTTCCAGCGGACCTAAAAACATTTCATACAATCGAAGTGTATCGGCACCATACTGAAGAATAATATCATCAGGAGTTACCACATTGTATTTACTCTTCGACATTTTTTCTACTTCACTTCCGCAGATATACTTTCCATCTTCTAAAATAAATTCAGCATCTGCAAAATCTTCACGCCACTTTTTAAACTCTTCAATATTCAATTCATGATTAGGAGCTATTGCAACATCAACATGCAAAGCACTTGTGTTATACTCTTTGCGCAACCCTGCAGAAACAAATTTTTTAGTCCCTACAATACGATAAACAAACGCACTTACACCTTGAATCATTCCCTGATTAATCAGCTTTTGCGCTGGCTCATTCATCGGAATAACACCTATATCATACAAGAACTTCGTCCAGAAACGCACATACAACAAATGTCCTGTAGCATGCTCTGCACCACCTAAGTAAAAATCTACATTCTTCCAGTATTCAACTGCTTCTTTCGATACCAATTCATTTTCATTGTTAGCATCCATGTATCGCAAGTAATACCAACTTGAACCAGCCCAACCAGGCATCGTTGTCGTTTCATAGTCATACTCGCCTTTATACTTCCAATCAGTAGCACGAGCTAAAGGAGGCTCACCAGTTTCTGTTGGATGAAACTTATCAATTTCAGGCAATATCAATGGAAGGTCTGACTCTTCTAACGTTTGTGGGATACCGTTCTTGTAATAAATTGGAATTGGCTCTCCCCAATAACGCTGACGACCGAAGGCAGCATCACGCAAACGATAATTCGTTCTTCCTTTACCACAACCAGTTGCTTCAATCTTTCCGATGGATGTTTTGATAGCTTCTTTCACATCAAGTCCATTTAGAAAATCAGAATTCATAATAACACCACTCTTGTCATCATAAGATTCCTGATCTAAACCTGGATGTCCTTTTGGTAATTCCACCACTTGCAAGAAAGGACTTCTTCCAAGCTGACTTGATAATTCATTAATAAAATGATTGGCAAATGCGTAATCACGACTATCATGCGCAGGAACCGCCATTACAGCACCGGTACCATATCCTGCAAGTACATAATCACCCACCCACACTGGAATTTTATTTCCTGTGAACGGATGAACAACATAAGCTCCTGTAAACTGTCCAGTAATCTTTTTTACATCGGCCATTCGTTCACGCTCACTTCTGTTTTTTGCCATCAACACATATTCGTCCACGTTAGCACGATACTCATCTGTTGTAATTTTAGAAACCAACTCATGCTCTGGAGCAAGAGTTACGAAAGAAACTCCAAAAACAGTATCAGGTCGCGTTGTAAAGACTTCTATAACTTCATTACTATTTTCAAGATTAAAGATGATAGATGTCCCTTCACTCTTACCTATCCAATTGCGTTGAGCTTCTTTCATCGACTCTGACCAATCTAATGAATCAAGGTCGGATAATAAACGATCTGCATAAGATGTAATTCGCAAACTCCATTGTGGCATTTGCTTACGCTCAACAGGAAATCCTCCACGCTCACTAACACCATCTTTCACTTCGTCGTTAGCTAAAACACATCCGAGTGCAGGACACCAGTTTACCCAAGCCTCACTTAAATAAGCTAATCGGAAACAAAGTAAAATTTCCGACTTACGCTCTTCACTAAATGATTTCCAATCAGCAACAGTAAATGGTGCTAATTCTTGTTCAATGCCCCCTGTTAAATAAACAGGTTCAAATTGACCCCAACCTTGTGTTTCGAAAATTGAAAGTAAAGTATCAATAGACTCTGCTTTATTTGATTTCGGGTTATACCAGGAATTAAAAAGCTGAATAAATATCCATTGCGTCCATTTGTAATATTCGGGCTCACAGGTTCTGATTTCTCTCGACCAATCGTAGCAGAATCCCATTTTATCCATTTGCTCACGATAGCGCGCAATATTTTTTTCTGTAGTTACCTTCGGATGTTGTCCTGTTTGAATAGCATATTGCTCAGCAGGCAAACCGAAAGCATCATAACCCATTGGATGCAAAACATTAAATCCTTTGAGTGATTTATAACGGGCAACAATATCAGATGCAATGTATCCTAACGGATGACCCACATGCAAACCAGCTCCTGACGGATATGGGAACATATCGAGCACATAATATTTTGGTTTTGTCGGATGTATCGCAGTTTTATAAGTTTCGCGCTTCTTCCATTCACCCTGCCATTTGGATTCTATCTCCCTGAAATTGTATTCCATTTAATAATTAAAATAAGGGTTACGAAGTTAGCAAAAAGGCATTGTTTAGCGAGCTATTCCTGAATTTTTCTGAAGGCAATTTCATTTGATAAGCAACATTGACGATTTCAGCACTTCATTTTCCATTTATACCGTTGGAAAATAGGGAAATTTGATTCAGCTGATTACATTTGCGGTTAAGTAAAGAAAAATAGCTGTAAATGAAGGTTTTGAAAAATCCATCGGGAGTATCTAATATTATCAGTATCACGTTGGTATTGATAGTTTTAGGCACTTTAGGATTAATCCTTTCGAGTGCGCAGAAGATTTCTAATCACTTAAAAGAAAATGTAGAGGTGGCTATTACACTGAAAAGTGATTCTGATTCGGTGTCCATTCAGCAATTTGTTCAACAACTTAAATCGGCTGAATACGCAAAAAATGTTCAGTACATCACGAAAGAAGAGGCTGCT
Organism: uncultured Bacteroidota bacterium; assembly: GCA_903847585.1. Taxonomy (GTDB): domain Bacteria; phylum Bacteroidota; class Bacteroidia; order AKYH767-A; family OLB10; genus CAINEC01. Next base: position 63,619 of record CAINEC010000020.1, on the reverse strand, counting down.
ATTAAATTGCAAAAAGAGTTAGGCGAAAACTTTGTCGACTTTTTAGGCTACAATCCATTAAAACCCTCTATCATCATTTCGTTTAAATCAAACTATACGGAAAAGGTACTTTTAAAAAGCACTATTAACCGAATAGCAGCGAACCCATTAATTGAAGATATTCAATATCAAGAGTCTTTGATATCAGAATTAAATGAGAATTTGAAAACCATTGCCATCATTTTGTTGAGCTTTACTTCGCTTTTAATTATTGTTGCGATTGGATTAATCAATAATACCATTCGTATTGCATTGTATTCACAACGACAAATTATCAGAAGCATGTTGCTGGTAGGAGCTAAAAAGAACTTTATCAGAAAACCATTCTTAATTGACAGTATTAGAAATGGAATATTAGGCGGGTTGTTCTCAATTATAATTTTGTTGACGTGTATTTATTTTGCGGAGCAAAAAATTGCAGACTTAAAAAATCTTATTGATACAAATACACTAATTCAGGTTGGAGGATTGCTACTATCATGCGGAGTAGTATTATCATTCACCTGCACATTAATCGCATTAAACAGACATTTAAAGTATAGAACTAATCTATTATAATTTTATGGCGAAGAAAGAAGTAAATAAAACGATTAGCACTGAAAAAACGAGTGCCACTCCAAGTGAAGGATTCGTGTTTTCAAAAGTTAATTTTCAATTGTTAATTGCAAGCCTTATAACAATTGTTATTGGCTATGCATTAATGGCGGGTGGCAAATCAGATGATCCAAATAAATTCAGCGAAGAGATTTTCAACTTCCAGCGAATTACACTTGCTCCGATAGTTGTATTGGCAGGATATGCATTAGGCATCTATGCCATATTGAAAAAATCAAAAAACGCTGAATGAATCTTTTTCAGTCCATCGTTTTAGCTATAGTAGAAGGAATCACTGAATTCTTACCTGTCTCTTCAACAGGACATATGGTTATTGCATCATCGTTAATGGGAATCGCCAACGATGATTTTACCAAGACATTTACAGTAGCAATTCAGTTTGGTGCAATCTTATCGGTTGTTGTTTTATACTTCAAACGCTTTTTTCAGAGTATCAATTTTTATTTCAAATTATTTATAGGATTTATCCCAGCTGCAATACTCGGGTTAAAATTTGATGATTACATTGACGCCCTATTAGGCAATGTACTTGTAGTTGCTTATACATTATTAGTGGGCGGGGTGATTCTGATTTTTTTAGAAGAACTTTTGAAGCATAAAGAAATTGAAGATAGCACGGACGATATTACCTACCCTCAAGCATTTAAAGTGGGTGTCTTTCAGTGTTTAGCAATGATTCCTGGGGTATCGAGATCTGCCTCTACAATTATTGGAGGGATGCTTCAGAACTTAAGCAGAAAAACTGCAGCAGAGTTTTCATTCTTCTTAGCATTACCTACTATGTTTGGAGCGACTGTTCTTAAGGTTTATAAATTTTATAAAGCGATGGACGAAAAAGGCGTGTCTTTTTCCGGAAATGAAAAGATGCTATTGATAGTAGGGAATGTTGTTGCATTTGCTGTCGCGATGATCGCCATAAAAGCCTTTATTAGTTACCTTACTAAACATGGATTTAAAGTTTTCGGATATTACCGAATAGTAGTTGGCCTTTTGATTATCCTGCTTTACATTTTAGATTTCGATATTCAACTTATTTAAAAATGAATATTGAAGTAACGCCAGTGAATGATGGAGAGGTTTTATTAGTCAATAAGCCTTTAACATGGACCTCCACCGATGTAGTTCGAAAATTAAAGGGGATTTTAAAAGTCAAAAAAATCGGACATGCGGGAACGTTAGACCCTTTGGCAACCGGACTATTAATTATCTGCACTGGCAAAAAGACTAAAACAATTCCTTTTATTCAAGAGGAAGAAAAAGAGTATACTGGTACTTTTTATTTGGGAGCCACTACTCCGTCTTTTGATAAAGAAACAGAACATGATTCCACTTTTGACATTTCAGGAATAAGCAATGAGCAAATTTTGGAGGCTGTTGAGAAACTAAAAGGACATCAGTTACAAACTCCTCCTATGTTTTCTGCCGTAAAAGTCAATGGTAAAAGAGCCTATGCCATTGCCCGACAAGGTGAAACAGTTGAACTGAAATCGAAGCCCATCGAAATCAAAGAATTTGAAATAAGCAGAATTGAATTACCCGAAATAGACTTCCGAATTGTTTGTACAAAAGGTACTTATATTCGATCGATTGCGCGTGATTTAGGCGTTTTATTACAAAATGGGGCCTACCTGACTAAATTGGTCAGAACCAGAATAGGCTCACACTTGCTCTCTGAAGCATCTGAAATTGAGTCGTTTAAGTCGAAAATTGACGAACAAGCCAAGCAATAAAACTCCCCTTTTTAAACTATTGCAATTCAGCACCTTACGAAAAATAAAAGTTTTTAGTCGCTGATTACCATATCCTTACAGGCAAGTCACATACGTTTAGGCCATTTCGTACCCTATCTTTGGCCTCCCAATAAAGTTGCTTTTCAAACGACTGTTGGACAACAACAACTAACAATATTTAAAGCCCGTAAGCTACATGAAACTATCGCAGTTCAAATTTAATTTCAACGAAAAGTTACTTGCCAACCACCCTGCTGCAAACAGAGATGAATCTCGTTTGATGGTTATTCACCGCAGCACTGGTAAAATTGAGCATAAAGTATTTAAAGATGTACTTGACTATTTTGATGATGGTGATGTGTTAGCTTTAAACAACACTAAAGTATTCCCTGCCCGCCTTTATGGAAACAAGGAGAAAACAGGAGCTAAAATTGAAGTTTTTTTACTTCGTGAATTAAATGCAGAGAGTAAGCTGTGGGATGTTTTAGTAGATCCTGCTCGTAAAATCAGAATTGGTAATAAACTATACTTTGGTGATGATGATAATTTAGTAGCTGAGGTTATTGATAATACAACTTCAAGAGGAAGAACATTACGTTTCCTTTTTGACGGAACTTCTGAAGAGTTTCGCGAAGTAATTGAGCAATTAGGAAACACTCCATTGCCAAAATACATTAAGCGCAAAGCTGAACCAGCTGATAAAGATCGTTATCAAACGGTTTTTGCTAAGAATGAAGGAGCCGTAGCTGCACCAACTGCAGGTTTACATTTTAGTCGTGAGTTATTAAAGCGTTTAGAATTGAAAGGTTGTAATCTTGCTGAAGTAACATTACACGTTGGATTGGGAACTTTCCGTCCGGTAGAAGTAGAAGATTTAACAAAGCATAAAATGGAGTCTGAGCAATTTTTCATTCCTCAGGACGCCGTAAATATTATCAATAAAGCGAAGGCAAATAAGAAGAATATTTGTGCTGTTGGAACAACAACTATGCGTTGCTTAGAGACTTCTGTTTCTACAATGGGAGAGTTAAAACCTAATTCAGGGTGGACCAACAAATTCATTTTCCCTCCTTACGATTTTAGCATCGCTAACATGATGATTACAAACTTCCATATGCCAGAGTCGACATTATTAATGATGACAACTGCATTTGGTGGTTATGACTTAATTATGGAAGCTTATCGCGTAGCACAGAAAGAAAAATACCGTTTCTACAGCTACGGAGATGCGATGTTAATTCTTGATTAATGAATAAAGTTGCGATAATCGTTGCTGGTGGAATTGGTAGCAGAATGGCGGCTGACCTTCCGAAGCAATTTTTGCCTATCGCAAACGAACCTTTATTGTTTCATACCCTACGTAAGTTTGAAAATTTAGTAGACCATCTGATTTTGGTGATGCATCCAGAATGGATATCCTATTGGAACGATTTAATAGCGAAGCATTCATTCAACGTAAAGCATACTATTGTTGCTGGCGGACAAACACGTGCACAGTCTGTATTAAATGGATTAGAGCACGTTGAAAACGATTGTCTCGTAGCTATTCATGATGCGGCCAGGCCTACTGTTACAAAAGAGCTTATTGATTCTACTTTTAAAAATGCTGAAAAGCATGGTGCATGCATTCCTGTTATTGATTTAAAAGATAGTATAAGGGAGATATCTGAAGATGGCAATAGTAAGGCCGTTAATCGTAGTAAATTTAAGAGTGTTCAAACACCTCAAACTTTTCAAGCGTCAATTTTAAAAGCCGCATTTGAGAATAAAGATTATGAAAAGTACACTGATGATGCATCTTTAGTAGAGGCTAATGGAACCCCTGTTTTTTTAATTGAAGGTGAAGAAAAGAACATTAAAGTCACTACAGCATCAGACCTGATTTTAGTTGCTTCTTTTATTTAATTTCGAATAAAATAATTAATTGTTTTTCTCGTTTTTAAATTAACACTTGATTGTGTAAATTGATTTTCCAGATTATTTCAAATTAACTATAAATCTCGTATAATTGTATAGCTATGAAAAACACCAGCTATCCTAACCTTTTGACGAAGCAACTACTGTTGTTGGTTGGATTATTTTTGATAGCCTCAAATTTTGCTTTCGCCGATAATCGCGATACACTGAAATCTCCGATTTTCAAAAATGATTATATAAACGGACTTGTTGGAGATGAGGATCAAATAAGAGCTGGACTTTTATATGATGTAACGAGAGATAAAATTGTTTGGGATAAAAAAGGTGATCAAGTGTTCCCGATTGCTTCACTCACAAAAATGATGGTAGGTCTTTTAGCTATCGAAGATATAGAGGCTGGTAAAATTTCCATGTCGGACACCATTACCATCACGAGCAGCTACAAGAAAAAAATCAAAAGAAGAAAATGGGCAACTTATACTATTCGTTACGATTATGCATTTGAAGATGTGTTAAAGATGGCGATGGTTGCATCACACAATGAAAGCACCATTTGGATTGCCAAGCATTGTGCTCCTACAGTTGAAGAGTTCGTTGCCCGTATGAATGAGAAGGCGGCTCAACTTGGAATGACCTCTACCAAGTATTACAACACATCAGGACTTCCAGGATATGGCTCAACACCAGATAATAGTTCGTCGTCGCGCGACTTATTATTATTAGGAATGGAAATTACCAAGCATGCGCAATTGATGAAAATCACGTCTATTCCTTATGCAACAGTAAGTAATGGAAAGTTTAAAACAACCTACCGAAACCATAATGGTTTAGTGATAAATTATAATGATGAAGTTGATGGAATAAAAACAGGCTATACTAAAGCTGCGGGATTTTGTTTGGTTTCTACATGTAGTCGAGGTGGACATAAATTGATGGGGGTTATTTTAGGTTGTCAAAGTGCGGTGGTGCGTAATGGATTAGTAGCATCAATGGTAAATAATTACTTTGATGCAATTAAGCTTGGGCGCTTAGGAGAAGGACCTATTGATGGATTCCAGTCGAAATTATTTTTAGATAGTGTCGATAGAGGCCTAGCCGTAATTATTCCAACGATTGACACAACTGCTAAAGAAGCTCCAGATTTAAAATATGCTTATACGTACAAAACGGTTTATGAAAAAGTACGATCTACACATACCGTTAAACGTGGTGATAACTTAAGCAAGATTGCCGATAAGTATAATGTAGCTTTAGCAGATCTGAAAAAATGGAATAAGATTAAGAAAAACAATATCCAAGCGGGACAAAAGCTCGCAGTATATAAAACAGTAAAGAAGAAAATTCAAATCAAGATTGTAGTTGATCCGGATGAAGAAAAAGAGGATTTAGCTTGCAATGATAAAGATTTGAAATGTGGCGATGAAGAGGTAGCAGATAACTCAAACAACAAAGCAGAAGTTAAAACTGAACCTAAAACAACGGTAAAAAACACAACAGCGAATAGTACACAAGTAAAGAAAATAAAGCCTGTTTTTATTTATCATACCGTTCAACCAGGCGATACGCTTTGGAGAATTTCACAGCGTTACCAGTTAAATATTGACGAAATAAAAAAGGTCAATAATATTTCAGGTACGAATTTAAAGAAGGGAACTAAAATTAAAATCCCTGTAAAAGGTTAATCAAATTTTATTCATGAAAAAACTACTCTTAACAATCTTGACATTGTTCACGATGAATTATGCTTTTTCACAAGCAACTAAAAGCACCGTTAAGCTTCCTATAGATGAGTCAACAAAACTAATTACTTATACCAAAGTGATAGATGTTACGAATCAAACGAAAGATGTATTATTTGATAGAGCTTTAGCGTGGACAAAAGGGTATTATAAAAACCCGACCGAAGTTATCAGAGAGCAAAATAAGGAAGAAGGAAAAATAGTTTGTAAAGGACGTTATAAAATTTCTAATCCGGCAGACAAAAAAGGATTCGCAACAGATGCCGGCTTGATTCAATACACATTGACATTGCTATTCAAGGATGGGAAAATAAAATACACTTTATCAGAGACAAACTGGAAGCAAACATCTTATTATGCTTGCGAAAAATGGATGGACACAAGTAGCCAATATTACAAAACAGAATTTGCTTATTACTTAGAGCAATTAGATACTAACTCAAAAGAAATTTTAAAATCGCTTGAAAAGGAATGTCTGAATCCTAAGACAGAAAAAGCAAAAGATAATTGGTAATTAGATTTTTATTCTTCGAGTGAAGGAATCGAAAGTAATTACTGGATTTTCAAAATTGATGTTTGAAATTTGAACTAAACCTGGAGCATATCCAGGTTTTATTTTTCCTAGCTTATTGTTTTGCTGAAGAGCTTTCGCTCCGTTTATCGTTGCCCACTTTATCAATCGTTCAAACGGAATTTGATTATTCAAGCGACTAATTATTTTCAATTCTTCCCAGACTGACAAATTAGTATTACTTGCGAGACTATCCGTACCTACCACCACATTCAACGAATCGCTATTGAAAATTTTTAAGTCGGGGGCTTGTCCGGTGATGTATTCATTCGCTTGCACACATAAACACCAATACAAATTAGCATTTAACTGATTCGACTTTTCTATTTCTGCTAAATCAGTTTTTACATTATGCACTAAAATAAGCGGAGCTGCATTGGTTAACTCCTTAACAACATCGATTAAAACAGTTTCTTGCGTAAGATTATCAAAATCCTGAACAGGTAATTTATATTTTTCAAATACCTCTTTCAGCGGACCTACTTTACTCTTGCAAAAAACTAATTCATCGTCGCTTTCATTGATATGAATGGATGATGGAGAGTTGCTTTTCAAATACGTATTTACAAGCTGAATTAATTTCTTACTTATCGAATACGGTGCATGTAAAGCAAGTGAAACACTTGATAAATCATTTTCTACAAACCGATTTAAAAGTTGAACACCATTTTCAAATCTACTTTCGGCTAAAGCATCCGACATTCCCATTACCTCAACAAAAGTATGATAGTGAATTCCACTCTCCTTTTTTACATCAATTGTAATCGAAGAATTTGAAATATCCCCTACCGCAACAATGCCTTCATCATACATAGCTTTATCGTTTGCAATCATTGCTTCGCGACAAGCATCATCGTTGGTATTTGCTCTTAACGAAAAAATCTGATCGATAAATCCTGCCATGCCGTTAGTATGAGCAGGTATATGACCCTTTAGATGAGATAACTCCAAATGACAATGTGCATTGACTAATCCAGGAATTAATACTCCTTCAACATATTTAAAATCGTGAAAACTATCATCTTGAAAAACGGAAACTATAAGCCCATCCTCGTTTAACTCAACAATTCCCTCTCGTAAAGGAGGGCCATCATTGGTAATGATCAAATCGGATTTATAGAAGATTGACATGTTTCCAAAATTAATCAATTAGCTGTTGTTATCCATCATTCGCGATAGTATCTTTGCGCCATGGAAAAACCAAACCTTCGTCATTTGAATTTAGATCAGATGAAAGCTTATTTTGTTGAGATTGGCGAAAAACCATTCAGAGCAAAACAGGTTTACGAATGGATTTGGAAAAAGTCGGCTCGCACGTTTGATCAAATGACGAACTTGTCGATTGAAACAAGGGCGAAGCTAGAAGATAAATTTTCAATTAATCCTGTATCCGTTCAGAACCACCAAAAAAGTAACGACAGAACTATTAAGAATGCGTTTCAATTGCATGATGGCTATGTTGTAGAAGGCGTACTTATTCCTACTGATACACGAATGACCGCTTGTGTATCGTCACAAGTGGGTTGTAGCTTAACATGTAAGTTTTGCGCGACTGGTAAATTAGACCGAGTTCGTAATCTACACTTCGATGAAATTTATGATCAGGTTGCTATTATTCGCGAGCAAGCCATGGAAAATTACAATATTCAACTTTCGAATATTGTTTACATGGGAATGGGAGAACCATTATTGAATTATGCGAATGTTTTAAAAAGTATTGAGCGCATTACTGCACCCGATGGACTAAACATGTCGCATAACCGAATTACTGTTTCTACAGCTGGTGTTGCGAAGATGATTAAGAAACTCGGAGATGATGGAGTAAAGTTTAATCTTGCTTTATCATTACATGCAGCGAATGATGCAAAGAGAAGTCAGATCATGCCAATTAATGAATCGAATTCATTAGAAGTATTAGAAGAAGCACTTAAATATTTTTACGATAAAACGGGGACGCGAATCACGTTAGAGTATATCGTATTTAAAGACTTCAACGATTCATTACAAGATGCGAAAGAACTTGCAACATTTGCGAGAAAAGTTCCAACGAAAATTAATTTGATTGAATACAATTCGATTGGAGATTCGATGTTTACTAACACCTCAGAAGATAAATTAAATAAGTTCTTTCAGTACTTAGCGAAAGAAGGACATATTGTTAATTTAAGAAGAAGTAGAGGAAAAGATATTGATGCAGCTTGCGGACAATTAGCAAATAAGAGTGCAATCAAATAAATTTATTTAGCAATATTTTTCATGTATTGCGCTACGTATTTCCCGATAATATCAAATTCCAGATTTACCGTATCACCTGCTTTTAAATATTGAAAAGTAGTATGCTCATACGTAAATGGAATAATAGCAACGGAGAAACTTCCTTTGGATGATTCAACAACAGTAAGACTAACACCATTCACACAAATAGATCCTTTGCTTACTGTGTAATGCGAGCTATTTGAATCGTATTTAAAATAAAATATCCAGCTACCATCCATTTCATCAACCTGTGCTAATGTTGCTGTCTCATCTACATGTCCTTGCACCATATGTCCATCGAGACGAGCACCTGCTACCATACAACGCTCTACATTCACACGCGTACCAACTTCCCACTTACCCAAATTTGTTTTTGATAAGGTTTCAGCAATAGCAGTAACGTAGTAAGTATTGTTTGAGATTTCAATTACAGTTAAGCAAACACCATTATGCGCTACACTCTGATCAACTTTTAATTGATTTGTAAAAGGACATTGCAAACCAAAAGTGATATTGCTTTGGTCTTTTTTAATTTCAACTATTTCAGCGATGGCTTCGATGATTCCTGTAAACATGTTGTAAAGATAGTAAAGCGAAATTTAAACAAGTTTAGAAATTAAATTAAATTTAAAAAACATAGCTAAGAAGGGTGTTTATTAAAATAGGACTTAAAATCTTTTTACAATACCATATCATTCAAAGTATACATATTCATTAGCACAACTTCAAATTATCAAATTACCAAATTGTCAAATTATTTCTACATTTGCTCTATGACAAAATCACATCAATTGAAAGCGGCATTTATTGCTTTATTAGTTATTGTTTCGACTGGAACTTTTGCGCAAATGAAAAATCTAACGTTGGATGAAGCTGTACTTCAACAACGATCTACACTAGCACCTAAGCGTCTTTCTATGTTGCAATGGGTGGCTACTACAAATTCGTATAGCTATGTTGATGGAGATAAGTTAATTGTTGAAGACATAAAACCTTCAGCAAAAAAAGAATACCGTTTATCTGATATTAACTCGATTCTGAAATCTGATAAGCAAGATACACTTGCACGTTGGACTCCTGTAGTTTGGAAAAACTTAAACTCATTTGAAATACAAACTGGAGATAATACCCTAACAATTGATTTATCGAACAAGAAAATAACCAACGTTAAAACAAGCACCCTTACTGAAACAGCACAATTTCCGGAAGATGGTCCGCAAGGGGATGTGGCTTATGTAATCGATAACAATATTTATATCGATGGTAAGAAAATAACCACTGATGGCAACTACGGATTAGTGTATGGTAAGAGCGTGCACCGCGAAGAATTCGGAATTGAAAAAGGTTTGTTCTGGTCGAATAAAGGAACTCAACTTGCATTTTATAGAATGGATCAAAGCATGGTTGCTGATTACCCAATTACGAATTGGAATGATAAACCAGCTTCAGAAAAATTAATCAAGTATCCTTTTTCAGGTGCTACCAGTCATGAGGTAACGATTGGTGTTTATAATAAATCAAATGGCAAAATAACTTATTTGAAAACGGGCTTACCAAAAGATCATTACCTGACAAATATTGCTTGGAGTCCCGATGATCAAATGATTTACGTGGCTGAAGTAAATCGTGATCAAAATGAAATGAACTTGAATTGTTATAATGTATCAACTGGTGATTTCATCAAAACACTTTTCACTGAGAAAGATGAAAAATATACAGAGCCATTACACCCAGTACAATTTTTACCAACGAATGCGAATCAGTTCATCTGGCAAAGTAGAAGAGATGGATTTAATCATATGTACTTGTATGATACCAATGGAAAATTAATTCGTCAGTTGACAAAAGGAAATTGGGAAGTAATTGATGTAGCAGGCTTCAATAAAAAAGGAGATAAAATTTATTTTACTTCTACCATTAATAGCGGTGTAAACAGAGATTTCTGCTCAACAACAATTAGCAATGGCAAAACAAGTCGCTTAACATCAGGCGATGGTGTTCACACAGCCTTCTTCAATGCTGAAACAGAAAACTTCATTGATAATTTCAGTTCGTTAAATACACCAAGGATTATAAAAGTTGTTTCATCGCAAGGGAAGGATATCAAAACACTTTTAACAGCGGAGAATCCTTTAAAAGATTATGCAATCGGAACAACAAAACTATTTACTTTAAAATCGCAATTAGGTGATGACTTATTTTGTCGTATGGTGTTGCCTGTCGATTTTGATTCTACAAAAAAATACCCAGTGATTGTTTATGTATATGGTGGTCCGCATGCGCAAATGATAACGAATACATGGCTTGCAGGTGGCGACTTATGGTATCAGTACATGGCGGAGAAAGGATATATCGTATTTACATTAGATAATCACGGAAGTGGTAACCGCGGAAAAGCATTTGAGCAAGCTACCTTCCGTCAGCTAGGAACCATTGAAATGATGGACCAACTAACGGGTGTGGATTACCTAAAATCATTATCCTATGTAGATGCTACTCGCATGGGTGTTCATGGATGGAGTTTTGGTGGATTTATGACAACATCATTAATGACAAGAAATCCCGATGTGTTTAAGGTAGGTGTTGCAGGTGGACCAGTAATCGACTGGAGTTATTACGAAGTAATGTACACAGAGCGTTACATGGATACACCAGAACAAAATCCCGAAGGATATAAAAACAACAACCTTTTAAATTACGTTGATAAACTTAAAGGTAAATTAATGTTGATACATGGCACATCTGACGATGTAGTTGTTTGGCAACATAGTTTAATGTTTGTGAAGAAAGCGGTAAGCAAGAATATTCTATTAGATTATTTCCCTTACCCTGGCCATTTGCACAATGTAACTGGAAAAGACAGAGTGCATTTAATGGGAAAGATTTCTCAATACTTCGAAGAAAATCTTTAAGATTTAACGATCACCACCGTATTTTGTGAATGCTAACGGATTCGCAGTAACTTCATCATACACCTGATGATTATTGTAAATATCGTAAGCAAGGTAAATCGCTTCGCGCAAGGAAGTTTCACTCGCAATTCCTTTACCTGCGATATCGTATCCTGTACCATGATCTGGCGAAGTACGAATAACAGGTAAGCCTGCAGTAAAGTTCACGCCTGTTTCAAAAGCCAATGTTTTAAAAGGAATTAACCCTTGATCGTGATACATGGCAAGCACTGCATCAAACTTTTTATACTGACCGCTACCAAATAAACCATCAGCAGAATAAGGTCCGTAAACCACAGCCGATTTATCATTGAAAGCTTTTACCGCTGGCGCAATGATATCCATATCTTCACTTCCAATCACACCGTTATCTCCTGCATGAGGATTTAATCCTAATACTGCAATTTTGGGTTTACGAATATTAAAATCACGCTTAAGTGACTGCACCATTATATTCAGTTTATTCTGAATGTTCTCTTTCGTTATTAATGAAGCTACTTTAGTTACAGGCACATGTCCTGTGACTAATGCCACACGTAAATCGCCCGAAACTAAAAACATCAATGGCGATGAATTAGGAAATGCTTTCCCTAAAAACTCTGTATGTCCAGTGAAGCCACTACCTGCCGGTTGTGCAGTATGCTTATCAAGCGGAGCAGTTACAATTGCATGTAATTTTCCAGCGGCTAAATCGGCAGTTGCAGCTTGTAGCGCTTTATAACTATAAACACCAGTTTCTGATGAAGGAGTACCTACTTCAATTTTCAATTCTTCTTCCCAACAATTAATTACGTTAATCTTTCTCGGAATAACTTCATTAATACTTTTAACAGTATTGTAATTAAACTCCTGAATATTTAAAACCTTACGATGATGAGAAATCACCTTCGATGAACCATATATGACAGGCGTAATTGTTTGAAACAATCGATTATCTGAAAGTGCTTTCATAACCACTTCAGGCCCTACTCCATTCACATCTCCGAGCGTTATTCCAATGCGCACTTTACCTTCACCATCATGACTCATAAAAATATATTTTAAATTATTTAACTCTATTCTTTATAAACTCAACTATTAATCGAACTCCTGTTCCTGTTCCGTTTTTACCTCTATAGCTATCGTTACCTTTTATAAATGCAGGCCCTGCAATATCAAAATGCATGTACGGATAATCTGTGAAATTCAATAGAAATCTTCCAGCAGTAATTGCTCCACCATAAGGACCACCAATATTTTTCAAATCTGCTATATCCGACTTTAACAAATCGTCATACTCATCCCACATTGGAAATTCTGCAAGACGCTCATAAACATTATTACCAGCAATTTCTAATTCTGCACGTGTAGCATCATCAACTTTTCCCATTGATACAATTCCGTACTGACCAATTGCTGCTGCTGCTGCTCCTGTTAACGTTGAAAATTCTAATACTAATTCAGGCTTCAAGCTCTTCGCATGATGCAATGCATCAGCTAAAATCAAGCGACCTTCTGCATCTGTGTTTAACACCTCCACTGTTTTACCACTCATCATCGTGATTACGTCGCCAGGAACATATGCATTTCCATCAGGACGATTATCAGTTGCTGGAACTAAAGCAATAACATGCACTGGCAATTTTGCTTTCGCGATAGCATACATTGCACCACCTACTGCAGCACCACCAGCCATATCACACTTCATCGAATCCATCGAGTTAGGCGTTGGCTTTAAGCTCATACCACCTGTATCATAAACAACTCCTTTACCTACTAAAACATATGGTTTTTTATTCACTGCATTTGCAGGCTTGTATTCCATAATGGTAAAAGTTGGAGGTTCAATACTACCAAGATTTACAGATAGCAATCCACCCATTTTCATCTTCGTGATTTCCTCTTTATCAAGAACGGTAACAGAAAAACCTGCTTCCTTACCCATTTTCATGAATTGATTTCCTAATTCAACAGCCGTTAAAAAATTAGGGGGCTCGTTAACCAGATCTCTCGACTTATACACCGCCGTACAAACAGCTTTCAAATAATCGATTTCTGACTTTGTTATTGCCTTATGATGAATACCAATTGTCTTCAACGAGTTCTTTTCTGAAGATGCCTTCGTTTTATACTTCAAAAACTGATAGTTGGAAAGTGCTAAACCTTCTGCAAAAGCTAACACAACTTCGTTTTTTAAGCTGGAAGAGATAGTCACATGATTTGCTTTAGCGGCATTTACACGCGCACAAAGTGTAGCTCCCGCCTTACGACTCGCTTCCATATTCACATAATCCGTAGCATCAGCATTCGTTAAAACCTGAACTATTGCTAATCGCTTGTATTGGTTAATCACGATCTGCTTTTTCTTGTCTTTCATTTCCTTTCGGATGTAGGACATTTCTTCTTTAGAAAACTGATCGCTAGGGATTTCCTTTTCAGTTGAAACAAGTGCGATTAAATGTTCTGTTTTACGCGCAGTGTTTTGTTGTGCTATGGTAATATGCATAAGATAGTATAACTTTGAGCGGTTGAAATTAAACAATGTGAATGTGAAACCAAAAGGATATAAGCATTGTTTAGTTTTTATTTTAAAGAATGATTGTTAATTAATAACCGATTGCGAAGAGATGAACAGTGACTTATTGCTAAAACGCGCCTTAAACTTCGAATTTCTGTCTGTAGAAGAGGGAAAGTTCTTATTTGAAACAGTTCCCACTGCTGAATTGATGTATGTGGCGAATGAACTTCGAAAAATACAGAAGCCCGATGGCAAAGTAACCTGGATCATTGACCGTAATCTAAATACCACGAATGTTTGCCTCGCGAACTGCAAGTTTTGTAATTTTTATCGTATTCCGGGACATGCTGAATCATACATTACCACGCTTGAGCAATACAAAGAAAAGATTGAAGAAACCTTCCGTTATGGAGGCGAGCAATTATTACTTCAGGGAGGCCACCATCCTGATTTAGGATTGGATTATTATTCTCAGCTATTTCGCGATTTAAAAAAGATGTTCCCTACGGTGAAACTACATTCACTAGGGCCACCAGAAATTGCGCATATTGCCAAGCTGGAAGGAAAATCTCATACTTACGTTTTACAAACATTGATGGAAGCGGGGTTAGACTCTCTTCCAGGACCAGGAGCAGAAATTTTAAATGACCGTGTTCGAAGAATTATTTCGAAAGGAAAATGTTCCGGACGTGAATGGCTGGATGTGATGCGTGCTGCACATCAACTAGGATTAACAACCTCAGCAACGATGATGTTTGGTCACGTAGAAACAATTGAAGAGCGCTTTGAACACCTTGCTTTACTTCGTCAGGTGCAATCTGAAAAACCTGAATTTGCTAAAGGATTTATTGCCTTTATTCCGTGGCCTTTTCAAGATGAGGGAACGTTGTTGAAGAAAGTGAGAGGAGTTAGAAATGAGGTGACGGGCGATGAATACATTCGTATGATTGCGATGAGTCGTATTATGTTGCCAAATATTAAAAATATTCAGGCTTCATGGTTGACGGTAGGAAAAGCGGTTGCGCAGGTATGTTTACATGCAGGTGCTAATGATTTTGGATCTATCATGATTGAAGAAAATGTGGTTTCTGCTGCAGGTGCTCCGCATCGATTTACATCAAACGGAATTCAGGAGGCAATTCGCGAAGCAGGATTTGAGCCGCAATTACGTAATCAGCAGTACGAATACAGAGAAATTCCAGCGACCATTGAACAACAAGTGATAAATTACTAATTTAGTCATAACAAAACACCTTTCCTTGTGCGTCTACTAAAGCTCTTTTTCATTGTTTCCTTCTGTTTGATTTCATCGATGCTTTATGCAACGCATAATCGTGCAGGTGAAATTACTTACCGCAAAATTTCCAATTTATTCTACGAAGTAAAAATTGTTACTTATACGAAGTCATCAAGTCCTGCCGACCGACCTGAATTAGAATTCTGGTGGGGCGATGGAACAAGAGATACGATTCCTCGTCAGAGTATTACTCCCAATGTTGGTCCTGATATTCAGAAAAATATTTATGTAGGCACGCATACTTATCCTGGAAGTGGCAGTTATACTATGTATTTTTTAGATGAAAACAGAAATGCCGATGTAGTCAATATGCCCGGCTCTGTGAACATTGCATTTTACGTTGAAACAAAGTTGGTCATCTCTCCAGCAATTTTAAATAATAGTTCGCCGAATTTATTACAACCTCCCATTGATAATGGAGCAGTAGGACAAATATTCCTTCATAATCCAAATGCATTTGATCCCGATGGCGATAGTTTGTCGTATGAGTTAGTGAAATGCAAAGGATTGGGAGGACAAGTAATTCCAACATTCTCTTATCCTGCCGCTAACAACTCATTTACGCTAGACAGTATTACGGGCGATTTAATTTGGGATAGTCCTATTTTAGTTGGTGAATACAACGTAGCAATGATTATTCGTGAGTGGAGAAACTTACCTGGCATTGGAACTTTTAATATTGGATATGTGACGCGCGATATGCAAATCACGATTTATCCTCCAGTGAATCAGCCTCCAATTATTACGGCTATTAACGACACATGTGTTGAAGCAGGAACTGTATTAAACTTTACCGTTAATGTTGGTGAACCAAATAACGAATTAATCACATTAACCGCATCAGGAGGTCCATTTGTTACAGCCAATAATCCCGCAACATTTACATCAACACCAGCAGTGGGAATTAACAATGGAGTATTCAACTGGAATACGGACTGCTCGCATGTTCGCAAGTCGAAATACACAGTGGTGTTTAAAGCAATTGACAATAATACGAATGTACAATTAGTCGATTTAGAAACGATGTCGATTACCGTTGTAGGGCCGTCACCTAAAAACCCATATGCAACGCCGTTAGGAAATAGTTTAGTGTTAAATTGGGATACCAGTTTATGTGGGCAAGCTATCGGATACAAAGTTTATCGCCGACAGGGTTCTTACGGATTTACTCCTTCGCAGTGTGAAACAGGAGTTCCTTCTTATACTGGGTATAGTTTCATTGGACAAACAAACGGATTTTACAATACCACATTTACAGACGATAATAACGGAGTTGGCTTAGCGCCTGCCGTGCAATATTGCTATATGGTAATAGCTATTTATCCTGATGGCGCCGAAAGCTACGCTTCAATTGAATTCTGCGGAACGCTCATCAGAGATTTACCGATTATTACTAACGTTGATGTCAATACGACATCCAACAATAACGGGGAAATATATGTGGCTTGGGGCAAACCAACCAATCTTGATTTCACGCAAACTCCTGGTCCATTCAAATACGTATTACAACGCAAATCTGGAAATGGAGCATTTACAGACATAGTTTCAAAAACCAATTTGAACGATACTACTTATACAGATTTAGGATTAAACACGGTAGATTCTTCGTATACGTATCGCATAGCATTTTCCAACGAAACACCAGGCAATTCGTTCTTGATTGGAAATACACAACAAGCAACAAGTATGTATTTGCGTGTAACTCCATCCGACGAACAAAACACACTTAACTGGAGCGTGAATGTGCCGTGGAATAATTCTTCGTATGAAATTTACAGAGAAGATAGTCCTGGAATTTTTAATTTGATTGGCAACAGTACTACAAACACTTATACGGATGATAGTCTGACCAATGGAGTTGAATATTGTTATTATGTAAAATCATATGGGAGTTATTTAGACACAGGCTTGATTAATCCGATTATCAATAAATCACAAATCGGATGTGCAACGCCGTTAGACAATGTTGCTCCTTGCGCACCGAGTATTACGATTAATGGAAATTGTTTAAACTTAACGGATACTATTAATTGGTCGACTGATTTAACTTGCGGAAGCGATATTGAAAAAGTGAATTTATATTTCAAAGGAGCGATACAAAACACTTATGCATTAATTTCTACTGAAACCGGATTGAATGGCAGCTACATCTACAACAACCCTATTTCTATTGCTGGGTGTTATTATCTAACAGCTATTGACACAACTGGTAATATCAGTTTAAGTTCGGATACGTTATGCATTGATCCTTGTCCAACATATGAATTGCCGAATGTTTTCACTCCGAATGCTGATAACATAAACGATCTCTATCATCCTATTCTTCCTTATCGCGATGTGCAAGACGTTACGTTTAAAGTATTCAATCGCTGGGGTGCATTAATGTTTGAAACTACGGATATTGATATTAACTGGAACGGTAAGAAAAACAACAATGGCGAAGAAGCTCCTGCGGGCGTTTACTTCTTCATCTGCACTGTTTATGAAACATCCGCTACTGGAGAATTACTTCCAAGAAATATCAATGGAACAATAGAATTAATTCGATAAAAATGATTTTAGGAATTATTCCAGCACGTTACGCATCGACTCGCTTTCCGGGTAAGCCATTAGTCAATATTGATGGCAAACCAATGATTCAACGCGTTTATGAGCAAGCCTTAAAAGCCGATTTAGATGATGTTGTAATCGCTACTGACGATAATCGTATAGCCAAGGCCGTTAGAGACTTTGGAGGACATGTAGTTTTGACTTCTGAAAATCATCCGAGTGGAACTGATCGTTGTGCTGAAGCATTACAATTATTTAAAGGAGATTGGACCGCAGTTGTAAATATTCAAGGCGACGAGCCATACATACAACCAACTCAGATTAACGCGATAGCATCACTTTTGAAAAATGGAGCCCCTATCGCAACGCTGGTTAAAAAAATTGATTCGATAGAAGAGCTTACCAATATCAACTCGCCGAAAGTTGTTTTAGGAAATACTGGCAATGCATTATATTTTAGTCGACAGCCAATACCATTTCAAAAAGGCATTGACATAAACGATTGGCTGAACCATGGTACTTACTACAAGCATATCGGAATTTATGGATACCAGTCGGCTATTCTTCCTGAGCTCACGCAACTAAAACAAGGTGTTTTAGAGATGGCAGAATCGTTAGAACAGCTGCGTTGGTTAGAGAATGGGTACATCATCAGAACGGCTGAAACGATCGAAAATACGGTGGCAATTGATACTCCTGAGGACTTATCACGACTTAAAAGCCTTTAATTACTAGTTATTTACAAGTTTGATTGTTAATAACCCTTGTTGGTAGGGAACTTTCTGCTATCTTCGTATTCCAATATTTACCCCATGGTAAGACCTGACCAATACATTTGTGAACTTTTATTTACCAATGATTGTGTAATCATTCCAGGATTAGGAGGTTTCGTATCTAATACGCGATCTACTTTTTTAAATCCCTCACAACATACATTTACACCGCCATCAAAGAAAGTAGCTTTCAATTCAAGCTTACGAACTAACGATGGATTATTAGCGCATTACATTAGTCAGGAAGAAAATATTACCTATCACGAAGCAAATGAAGTAATCAGTGCTTATGTTGATGATGTTTTCAGAAAGCTGGCATTAGGAGAGCAAATTAGTATTGAAGAAGTAGGAACGCTTTCGATGGATATGGAAAAGCATCTACAATTTGAACCTGAGACCAACTCCAACTTTTTGCTTTCAACTTTCGGAATGACATCGATACATTCTCCAGCAATTAAGCGAGAAGAAGCTGCGATGGAAGTTGTTAAAGGAGAAAATAATACAGTTACAAAAGGACCTAAAAAACGCACGAAACTTTGGAAAATTATTGAGTTAGTACCTGCAGCTGCAGTATTGGCAATTATGATTTTTAATCCTCGTGTAGTTCATACCTTAAACAATAACTTAGGAAATATTATAAGTGTTCCGGTTCCGAATGAAATCAAGACAACTGATCTTCCGAAGGAAAAGAAAGATGATACTAAAACAGTTGAACTTCCAGTTGAAAATACGCAGCCAGAAGTAAATACAACTGATGTTGATAGTAAGAATGACTCCTTTAATCAGAAAATGATTGAAGAGACAGCGAAGGCATTACAAGATGCATTCGACAAAGAAGTAGAAGAGAAAACAAAAGCAATTTTAGCAGGAGAATCTGTTGAAAATATTACTTCAAAAGAAGTTAAGAAAGTAAAAACTGAAGTTGAAAATACAACCATAAAAGAAACTAAAGTTGTAGTAGAGAAGAAAGAAAAATCAGAAAAAAAAGAAGTTAAAACAACTAAAGAAGAAAAAAGTAAAAAAGTACGATTAAAGAAATACAATGTAATTGGTGGTGTTTTTTCTGTAAAGTCGAATGCACTTAACTATGTGAAGCAAGCACAAGCCGACGGATATCAAGCTGCCATTGCGGGAAAGAATAAGAAAGGAAGATGGGTAGTAAGTTTAGCAAGCGCTAATAGCGAAGCTGAATTACAAGCTGCTCTTCAAACTATTCAGGCAACCTATGAAAAAAATGCCTGGATTTATAAAAAATAAAATCACCTAAAAACCTAATACCTTAAAACCATCAATTATGTTTATGGTTTTTTTATACCAATAAAATGAAGCAAAAATTAGAATTCGATCTTACCACAAAAATTATTTCAGCATTAGTTATTGCGATTCCTTTTGTGATGTTAATTGCACAATATTACGTAGTAAATAATAATAATGTCATACTTACATTAACGAGTTTTTTTCTTTTCATCACTTATTTAGTTGCATGGTTGCTTCACCCTACTTCGTATGAAATCACCAATGAAAAGCTACTTATTCATCGACCAATTAGTGCAATTAAAATAAATCTAGCTTCCATAAAAAATATCGAGCGAACGGAGCCGGGTTATAGCATGCGCTTATTTGGATCGGGAGGCTTGTTTGGTTATTACGGATTGTTTACGTCGAACAAATTAGGAAGACATCATCGCTATACTGGAAACAATAAAAACCTTGTGTTGCTTACCACGGATAAGAAGAAATATTTACTGAGCATTCATGATGAATTATTCTTTCAGGAATTAAGCAAAGCAACAAAATCTTAAAACTAATTTTTAACAATGGGCAAAGTGATAATTGTCACTGAAAACAATTTATCGAATTAAGAAATTTGCTCTATCAATATTTATAAAAATGATTGCTAAGTTATACTCCATTTTTAATCATAAATGTCCTCGTTGTTTAGAAGGCGATATTTATGCTAACAAAAGCTCTTACGATTTGAAAAACATTACGAACATGAAACACTCATGCGACAAATGTGAACTAGATTATGAAAGAGAGCCTGGATATTACTACGGCGCCATGTATGTGAGCTATGCACTAACGGTAGCCATAGCCGTTTCTGTTTTTGTAGCGTATATTGTTTTGTTTCCTTCGTTTGATGCACTTACTTACATCATTGCATTGACGCTTGTTTTGTTGGGGTTGGCACCATGGACATTCAGAACATCAAGAGTGATTTGGCTTAATTTCTTTATTAAGTTTAAACCAGAAATTCAGAAGGAAGTGAGAGCAAAAAAGGCAGCGTAGTTATTTTAAACTTGCGCAAACCGACATAATCACTTCTGATAACGGAGTATATTGAAAATTTAAATCCTTGTTGATTTTAGCGCCGTTATAATATCTTTTCTGATGTGCAGAATATGCAGTCTCCTTTGTGATAAACGGTTTTCGTCCTGTTACTTTATAGCGCATCCATTCTAATCGCCAGATCATCTGTGAAAGCACGAAAGGAACTTTGATAGATGGAGCTTTTACGTTCAGTGCTGCTGCAATCTGATTAAACAAATCTTGGAAGGAAATATTAGCTGCATTTAAAATATAACGCTCACCATTGATAGTACTTTCATTTAATGCAATGATAGCCTTCGCAACATCACCTACTCCGACAAATCCACTAATGCCTTCAGTATAGAATGGAAACTTGTTTTTTATTTTCATGAATAAGGAAGAGCTATCCGTCTTCCAATTTCCGGGACCTAAAATAATAGATGGGTTCACCATATTCACGGGCAATCCTTCGGCATGTGCACGCCATACTTCGCGCTCAGCGTTGAATTTACTGATGGCATACACAGAATTATGTTTACCAGCAATCCAATCGCTGTGCTCATCTAATTCGCCTGCATCGGCCACACGACCTAATGTAGCCACGGAGCTCACATGCGTAAAGCAAGTGATATGTCCACATTCAAGCGACAGGTTAACCATATTGGCAGTTCCTTCCACATTCACTTTCATCATGAGGGCATAATCCTTCGGATCAAAAGAAACGACGTTAGCACAATGAATCACATGTGAAACGCCTTGTAATGCATTTTCTAATGAATCTATATCAAGCACATCGCCTTGCACCCACTCTACAAATGATTCCCAGCCAGTATAGTGCTTTAAATTCCCAATACCATTCCCACGACGAAGCGCACGTACCTTCACTCCTCGTTGCGCATACTCGTGAATAAGTCGCGCCCCTACCAGTCCTGTTCCACCTGTAATGAGTATCATACCCGCAAAAGTGATAGATATTTTCCACTTAACCTAACAACCGTGTTTTAAAAATCGCTTGTTAATAAAGGGAATGTCATTAGCCTGTTAGAAGTTGTCAGAAAGCGAGGTGTAATTATCTTTGCAGTATGAGTCAAAAATTAAACTTCGTAGAAGAATTACAATGGCGAGGCATGATACACGATGTGATGCCAGGAACAAAAGAGCAATTTGCAAAAGAAATGACAACTGCTTATGTGGGCTTTGATCCAACAGCAGAATCGTTGCATGTTGGAAATTTAGTTCCGATTATGCTTTTAAAACATTTGCAGGTGAACGGACATCAACCAATAGCTTTAGTTGGTGGTGCAACTGGAATGGTGGGTGATCCTTCGGGAAAAAAAGAAGAGCGCAAGCAATTAAAAGAAGAAGTATTAAATCATAACGTGGCGTGTATCCGTAAACAGCTTTCTAAATTTTTAGATTTCGAAAACGGTGCTAATAAAGCCATCATGACCAACAACTACGATTGGTTTAAAGAGTTTAGCTTATTAGGATTTCTTCGCGATGTTGGAAAACATATTACAGTAAGCTATATGATGTCGAAGGACAGCGTACAAAACCGATTAGAAACAGGGATTTCGTTTACTGAATTTAGTTATCAGTTAATTCAGGGTTACGACTTTTACTACTTGAATAAAAATAGTAATGCAAAAGTGCAGATGGGCGGTTCTGATCAATGGGGAAACATTACAACGGGTACAGAATTAATACGCCGTATGGAAGGTGGTGAAGCCTTTGCCTTGACTTGTCCGCTAATTACCAAAGCAGACGGAAGTAAGTTTGGCAAGAGTGAAAGTGGGAACGTTTGGTTGGATGCGAAGCTTACTTCACCTTATAAATTTTATCAATTTTGGTTGAACGCCAGCGATGCTGATGCAGGAAAATATATTCGCATTTTTACGTTGCTATCGAAAGAAGAAATTGAAAAGTTAGAAGCAGAACATGCTACTGCTCCACACTTACGCATTTTGCAAAAAGCATTAGCAAAAGAAGTCACCATCATTGTTCACTCGGAAGAAGCATGGCAAGGCGCTGTAGATGCTTCTGAAATTTTATTTGGCAATGCAGCTACGGATACCTTACAGAAGTTAGATGAAGAAACATTGTTAAGCGTATTTGAAGGAGTGCCTCAAGTAAAGCTTTCGAAAGAAGAACTAACGGTGGGCATTAACGCAATTGAATTTTTATCCGACAAAACACAGATCTTCCCTTCTCGTGGCGAAGCAAGAAAGATGATTCAGGCTGGTGGTGTAAGTATCAACAAAGAAAAGATTGCTGATATCAATGCTACGGTAAATGCAGAAGGATTATTGAATAATAAATATTTATTGGTGCAGAAGGGAAAGAAGAATTATTATTTGATTATTGCGGAATGATTTAATTTGCTAATTTGAAAATGTGACGATTTGCCAATTTGAAAATTTAACTATTTGATGATTTGACCTCGATAGATATTGGAGTTGATGTTTTGAGCTGGATGTCGCAATGGATTTACAAAAACGATACGGCCAATAAAAATAGATTTGTTTTAGGGGTGAAAGGGAAAAGGCCTTTGATTTGTATTGGAATCAATCCGAGTTTATACCTCCCTATATCCTCGCGAAGCATCGCGACGAAGGAGGGACTTTAAATAACATCACCTCTCCTTTGGAGAGGGAGGGAGAGGTCAATACATTTTTTGAATTATTTTTACCCCGTGCAAAATTGGATTTACAAAAACGATACGGCCAATAAAAACAGATTTGTTTTAGGGGTGAAAGGGAAAAGACCTTTGATCTGTATTGGAATAAATCCGAGTACTGCCACGCCAGAAAAATTAGATAATACCTTAACAGCTGTTTCGCGCAGGGCGTTGGATTATGAATTTGATGGATGGATCATGCTGAATGTTTATCCCCAGCGTGCAACGAATCCAAACGATCTTCACAAGCGATTGAATAAAATGATTCATCAGCAAAACATGTTGGAGATTGAAAAAATATTTCGGCAATATCCCGATGCACCTATTTGGGCGGCATGGGGAAATTTAATTGAGAAAAGAGATTTTTTAAAAACCTGCTTGAAAGACATTATTTTGCTTTCACAGGATCACAAAAGTAAATGGATAAGCGTTGGTGCTATTTCCAAACAAGGACATCCGCATCATCCATTGTATTTGAAAAAAGAATTGATGGCAGAAGAGTTTGATGTGATGGGGTATATGCAAGAATACTAATGCGTGAATTTGAAAATTTGAAAGTTTGAAAATGCACCTCGCGAATTATCGGGATTGAAAATGAAATAGAGAGGCCACTGCTTGTACCGAGCTTGCCGAGTTAATGATTTAAAAACAAGCCACACATACCATGGGGGGACAGCAGCCCCACCGTATCCCGAGAAAACCTCGGGACCGCGACAAAATTATGCCTTCGTAAACAATTATCCGGTTAATAAACATTTACAAACACTTAAGTTAATGTGCTAATATGTTAATGTGCCAATGTGCCAATTTGCTAATGTGTTAATGTGCTAGTGTGCTCGCGAGGCTTCGCGATGTGCTAATATGCTAGTGTGCTAGTGTGCTCGCGAGGCTTCGCGATGTGCTAGTGTGCTCGCGATATGACTCCCGAATTACCGGGAGCAAAAATTTGATTCCGTCCAAAAACAAAGCAAGTAATTGGTAGCAGTAATAATTCCAATTTATTTTCGTTAACTAATTTCATACTTTTGATTCCACACTCCATGCACATGAAAAAAATATTATTCGTCCTAACCATATTAATTTCACAAGTATCGTTTGCACAGACCATCCGACTGAAAGATGAATACGGAGAAAAAGTCTATTACGTAGATGGAAATTTCTTGCGCAATAAAGACCAGTATGGAGAGAAGCTATTTTATTTTGATGGAGGCACGATACGAAGAACGGATGAATACGGAGAGAAGTTATTATTTATTGATGGATCGTATGTGCGTTTTAAAAATGCCATTGGAGAAAAGGTTTTTTATTTTGATGGCAAAACTATCCGCTCAAAAGATGCCTATGGCGACAAATTATATTACCTTGATTGCTCTACCCTTCGTCGTAGTAACCAATATGGAAGTAAGGAATTTTACTTCGAAGGCATTCCTGAGAAATGGGTGATTGTATGTTTAATTAAATAAAACAAATAGATGTATTTATTAAATTTAGTAGCGGGCTTTATACTGCTGTTATTTTCGTGTAATAACTCAACACAAGAAAATACTGGCGATAATATTCCATCAGAATCATCAGTAGTAATAACACCTACCGGAGAAAAATTAATTAAACGAATTGCTCCACCATCAGGTTTTTCATGGGAAACGGCATCGCCAAATTCATTTGCAGAATTTTTACAAAATCTTCCATTAGCACCTGCAGGATCTCCTGTTTTAGATTACGCTGGAAATCCGATTAGCAATCAATCAGAGCATATTGCAATTATTAATTACGATGTAGGAACTAAAGATTTGCAACAATGTGCAGATGCTACTATCCGCTTACGTGCCGAATATTTATTTCAGCAAAAACGATTTGACGAGATAGGATTTCATTTTACAAGTGGCGATTATTTTTCATGGACAGATTATGTTAACGGCATACGACCAATTATTAGTGGAAACAGTGTGTCTTTTTCAGAAACAGCCAACGAAGATGATAGTTATGCATCTTTTCGTAAATATCTTGATGTGATTTATAATTACGCAGGGACTATTTCGGTTAACAAAGAAACAAAACCAGTTACTAGCAACGCTGCAATCAGTAGTGGTGACATTATCATCACTCCTGGTAGTCCAGGACATGCGGTTATGATTGTTGGATGTGCCAAGGATAAGCACAACAATAAAATTTATTTATTAGCCGAAAGTTATATGCCCGCTCAATCTATCCACATCCTGACCAATCCTTTTGAAAGTGGTATTAGTCCTTGGTACCATTTAGACCTAAACAGCGGTAGTATAGAAACCGCCCGCTATACTTTTAGCGTAGCGAACATTAAAAGGTTTGAATAAGAAACTTACGCTACTAGGTTACCAACACCACAATTATTGGTTCTTGACCTCTCCCTCCCGATAATTATCGGGACTCTCCAAAGGAGAGGAGTAATAATAAAGTCCCGCCCAAAGGCGGGATAATGATACTTCATTAGGAGCGAAGCTTATAATTCGTATTAAAATGATTTAAAGTCTCTCCCTTGGAGAGATTTAGAGAGGTTTAAAACTTATCGTTTGCTGAAAGGTATCAATGAAGCACACTTCAATCCTAGAAAAACAACCTCCCCCTCAAACAATAACTTGTTAGTTATTTCCACAAATAATTCTAGGAGGGAATTAATACAACCCGTAAATTTGAATATTATTGAAATTATAGCAGTTGATAAGAGGGAAATGCTTTCATTCCATCTATTCATTTATTATTTCAATTTGTCGGGATTTTACTAAAACAACAACCAGATAAACATGAAAACTAAAAGTTTAATCGCAGCACTCTTATTAGCTGCTAGCAGCGCCTTCGCGCAAGTACCTTCGTATGTACCCACTAACGGACTCGTAGGCTGGTGGCCGTTTAATGGAAATGCGAATGATGAGAGTGGGAATGGGAATAATGGAACGGTGAATGGTGCGACATTGACGAGTGATAGATTTGGAAGTATTAATAGTGCTTACAGCTTTAATGGTATTAACAACAATGTAACAACAAATTCAAACAATGTAAACTTTAATACAAATCAGGATTTTTCAATTTCTCTTTGGGTTAAAATCTCAAATACTTGCTCAAATACTAATTACTGCGGTGGCTTTATTTCAAAGGAAGGGATGCAAACAAATGATAATGGAATTGGTTTTCAAATGGGATATGATTATACAAACAAAACAAAATTTGAATACAATACAAATTTAACTGTTCAGCCACCGATTCATTTTTATACTTCAACACAATTAACTCCGTCAATATGGACTAATATCATTTGTGTTGTTGAAAAGAACATCAATGAAATAAGAATTTATTATAATGGTAATTTAGAAGGCACATTTAATAATAGCTGGATATACAAATCATCATCAAATTCAAATCCATTGTTTTTCGGAATGTTAAGAGGAAGTAATTATTTTTTAAATGGGAATTTAGATGACATCGGAATCTGGAACCGTGCCTTAAATCAACAAGAGATTACAAATTTATTTAATGCACAATCTTGCACAAGTACAACTATAATAGCCGACGGTCCAACGACATTTTGTGCTGGTAACTACGTTAACTTAACAAGTGATGTAGTGGGTGGTTCCTACCAATGGAAGAAGAATGGAGTGAATGTTACCAGCAATGGAACATCGCGCACTTATAAAGCAACAGCAACTGGTTCTTATACTTGTGTAGCTACTTGTAACGGGACTGCCTTAACGAGCAATGCGATATCAGTAACTTCTAAAACAAATGCATTTGCATCAGTAACTGCCAGCGGTGCGACATCGTTTTGCGCAGGTGATAGCGTTACACTTAACTGCACTAACCTTGGAAGTAATTACAGCGTGCAATGGTATCGTACGAATATCTCAATGGAGAATGCTATCAATTATTCTCAAGTAGTTAAGCAACCTGGAACTTATAAAGTAGTAACCAGAAATTTAACGAATGGTTGCTCTCGTATTAGTGGTAGTAGTGTTGTTGTTGCTGTTAATTGCCGTTTAGCAAATCCGGATGTTATTGCAGCTGATATTACGGAAAGTGATTTTGCAGCACGTGGAGTTAATGATGAACCAAAAGGAAAAATCTACATCTACCCTAATCCAACTTCCGATAATAAATTTACTGTTGAGTTAATGGGACTAGAATTAAATGGAGATGCAATGTTAGAAGTTTACAATGCAATGGGACAAATTCTTTCTTCTGAAAAAGTAAACATCACTAACGGCACACTTAACCGCACTATCCAAATTGATGAGCAAAGCAAAGGACAACTTTGTATAGTACGTTTAATTATAGGGAGCGAAGTGTATGATTCAAAAGTGATTTTAAAATAATAAAAAAATAAAAAAAATGAAAAAACTTGCAACTATTATTATTGTATTTGTTTATGCACTACCGACAAATGCACAGATAAATAAAGGTGGTAAAATAATAGGCGGGTCAATGGACTTTACTATGATTGCTAACAAAACAGATAGCGCTAAAGTTTCGTCAGAGAGCGCAATCATATCTCCAATTTTTGGTGTTTACGTTTCCCCTAAAACAGCATTAGGTCTAAATATAGATTATAAAGTAACTGACCAAACAAGAAGAACAATACACGTTAACACCTTTATTAAACACAACAAACAAATAAGCGAAAAATTCTATGCTTTTTCAAGATTCGATTTTGATGTAATACCAAATAGAAAAGAAGGAAATTCAAAATTATTTTCTTTAGGATTTAATTTCTCTCCAGGAATTGAATATTTCTTCAATAAAAATTGGGCTTTAACATCAAGCATTGCTTCTTTTTCAGTTAGATATAATAAAAACACTCCCGATAATAATAATGTATCGGGGTCAGAAAAAACAACAGTGTTAAATGCAAAATATAATTTCTTCTCTGGAATAGGATTAATTTATTATTGGCAAAAAGCTAAATAAAAACATAAAACTAACTAAAAATATTTTTAAAATGAATTACGCAGTAATCACGGCCTCAATTAAAAAAACAATAATTGGCCGCAAAACAAAATCAATTATCACAGCAATCTTACTTGCTGCAAGCAGCGCCTTTGCGCAAGTACCGTCGTATGTACCTACCAACGGACTCGTAGGCTGGTGGCCCTTTAATGGAAATGCAAATGATGAAAGTGGGAATGGGAATAATGGGACGGTAGTTGGAGCTAATCTAACCTCTGATAGAAACAATTT
Source organism: uncultured Bacteroidota bacterium (assembly GCA_903847585.1). Taxonomy (GTDB): domain Bacteria; phylum Bacteroidota; class Bacteroidia; order AKYH767-A; family OLB10; genus CAINEC01. The sequence continues at coordinate 34,492 of CAINEC010000020.1, read as the reverse complement.
ACTTAATAATGCATATTCATTTTCTTGTTCTAATTGGAGTTGGGGTTCTGGGGGTGATGAGATATACATTCCTTATAATAGTTCATTTAACTCGCCCAATATCACAGTTTCAGCATGGTTTTATGTTTCAACTTGGGGATGTAGTAGTCAAGCATTAGAAATTGCGAACCGTTTTCAATATGGATATAATAATCCAAATGGTCAAACATGGGTATTAGAAGTTGGTCAATCACATACTGTAAGAGCAATGGTTATACAAGCAGCCCCCAATAATAATCAATCTGTGTTACAAAGTTTTAGTCCACAAGTGAATATTGGCTCTTGGAACAATTCCTCTCTAACTTTCAATGGTGCATATCTCAAACAATATTTAAATGGAGTTTTAGTTGATTCAGTTCCTGCAAATGGTTTTACATTAAACACTTTAGGTAATTCTGGAATTTCAATTGGAATGTCGGATCAAGCAAATGGCCACTGGAATCCTTATGATGGAAAAGTTGACGATATCGGTATCTGGAATCGCGCCCTTACTCAACAAGAAATTACAGCTTTATACAATGCACAAACTTGTAATAGTTCTTCCAATACAATCACCGCTGATGGCCCAACGACTTTCTGCGCAGGTAACTATGTGAACTTAACAAGTGATGTTGTAGGTGGCACTTACCAATGGAAAAAGAACGGAGTGAATGTAACTAGCAACGGAACATCACGCACCTATAAAGCAACTGCAACTGGATCTTATACTTGCGTTGCAACGTGTAACGGCACTGCCTTAACGAGCAATGCCATTCAAGTAACAACTAAAACAAATGCTTTTGCATCTGTATCTGCTAGCGGAGCAACATCGTTCTGCGCAGGTGATAGCGTAACACTTAACTGCACTAACCTTGGAAGCAATTATAGCGTGCAATGGTATCGTACCAATATCTCTCTAGAGAATGCAACAAACTACTCGCAAGTAGTGAAACAACCAGGTACTTACAAAGTAGTGACTAAGAACTTAACAACTGGTTGTTCTCGTATTAGTGGTAGCGCTATTACTACTAATGTAAATTGTAGAATAGCTAACAACAACCAATCAGAGCCAACAAGCAATGATATTAATGAAGAAGCAAGAACACTTGCACCAGAATTATCACAAGGTGTAAATCTATTCCCAAATCCGAATAACGGTTCTTTCAAATTTACATATGAGGGCGAGGTAGAAGGCGAAGGAACAATTCAAGTTATCAGTGCAATGGGACAAGTTATTTATCAGTCGCAGGCAACAGCAGAAGATGGTCGTATTAGCAAAGAAATTTTCTTAGGCGATCAGTATCAGAAAGGCATCTACATTGTGCGCTTGTTAATCAACGGCGGACAAAATGATAGTCGTATGATTGTACAATAAACCCCCGATTAAATTTTTATTTACAGGGTATGGTTAAAACCATACCCTGTTTTTTTGCTCATAATAGCGAATTGTGGTTTTCTACAAGCAGGGTCGGGTTTAAACCCGACCCTGCTACAATCGATTTGTTTATAAATCCTTCTTCTTATTCCAAATGAAGAAATACCCAACGCCTAAAATAATCGCCAATGAAAAAGTAAAATTGGTGATTAAAAATCCTTGGTCTTCAGCGGTTAAATCACCACCACCGCGACGTAGTTTAAAAACAAAATATGATAAGATACATCCAACAATTACGGATGTTACGATAATGATGACACGACGACGATTTGACATACGCCAAAGATATAAATTCTAATTATACGATATTTGCGCTACCTTAGAACGATGGAGACAAATCGCCAACCCAATGCCCTTATTCATTGCAGTAGTCCGTATTTATTGCAGCATGCCTATAATCCCGTAGACTGGCTACCGTGGAGTGAAGATGCTTTATCAAAGGCGCAGCAAGAAAACAAATTAATCATTGTTAGTATTGGATACTCCACCTGCCATTGGTGCCATGTGATGGAACGTGAGAGTTTCGAAGATGAGGAGATTGCTACGGTGATGAACAAAAATTTTATTTGCATCAAAGTCGATCGTGAAGAGCGGCCCGACCTCGATAAAATTTATATGGATGCAGTACAATTGATGACCGGCAGAGGTGGATGGCCATTGAACTGTGTTTTGCTTCCTGATGGTCGTCCGATTTATGGCGGAACGTATTTTCACAAGGAACAATGGAGATCTATTTTATTGCATATTGCTAATTTGTACCGCAACGATGCAGAAAAATGCCTGACCTACGCACAGGAACTTACAGAAGGACTTCTTAAAATGGAATCTTTACGGAACGACACCACCGTTAGTAAGATGGAGTCGACTGACTGGCAACAGCTTTTCCTGAATTGGTCAGTGAATTTTGATACTACCGATGGTGGGAATAATCGTTCTCCTAAATTTCCGATGCCAAACAATTACGATTGGATGCTTGATTTTTATTTATTGCATCAACATCCTTATGCTGGTGAGCATTTGCAACTCACCTTGAATAAAATGTTGCACGGTGGAATCTATGATCAATTAGGTGGAGGCTTTTGTAGATACAGCACTGATATGGAATGGAAGGTTCCTCACTTTGAAAAAATGTTGTACGATAACGCGCAACTATTATCACTTTATGCGAAGTCGTATAGTATTTTCAGGAATGAAAAATACAAAGAAACAATTGAAGGGATTTTTACTTTCTTGAATAATGAGTTAAAATCGGATTCGAATTTATACTACGCAGCACTGGATGCTGATACCGAAGGTGTAGAGGGGAAATTTTATACATGGACACTAAACGAATTACAAAGTATTTTAACGGAGCAAGAATATTTAGTTGCGAAGGATTATTTTCATTTCGATGAAAAAGGATATTGGGAGGACGAAGTTTATATTCCTTTAAGAAATGAAAATGCACTTACTATTTGCGAAAAACTTAATCTGTCAGCAATAGATTTGAATTCTATAATCCATCAAATAAAAAACAAACTTTTTACTGAACGCAATAAACGTGTTCGTCCGGGATTAGATCATAAAAAAATTGCTTGCTGGAACGGATTATTGCTAAAAGGATTTTCAGATGCTTTTATGTCGACGAATGAGGATAACTATTATCAAGCATCTATTCATCTTGCAGATAGCATCATTCAACATTTGATAGAAGATAACAAAGTGATTCATTCGGTTGTTGATGCAGACCTAATAAAATCATCGGTACAACATCGCGAAGGATTTTTAGATGATTATGCTAGTATCATTGAAGGCTTGATTGCCGTTTATCAAATCACCTTTGATGAAAAATATTTGATGCAAGCAAAGAGTCTTTGTGAAACGGCCATCCATCAATTTAGTGCAGAAGGTTCTCCCCTATTCTATTTCACCTCTGCTACTGCTGAAAAATTAATCAAGCGCAGTATGGAACTACAAGATAATGTGATTCCTTCTTCCAATGCCATGATGGCCATGAACCTATATTTATTGTCGCGCTATTTTGATGACGCAACTTATTTAAATCATGCTGAGCAAATGATTGCTTTAATGCAAAAAGAAATCAGCAATGCATTGCCGTGGTATTGCAAATGGGCGCAAGTAAAGCTCTATTTAGAAAATTCGAAATCAGAATTAGTTGTTAGCGGACCCGATGCACAAAAATGGATACATGCTATTCAGCAGCACTTCAAACCTAATCTAATATTTGCTATAGCCTCTGAAAATTCTATTTTACCGCTGTGCAAAAACCGATTTAATCCGAAGGAAACAGTTGGCTATTACTGTGAGAATAACAATTGTTCTTTACCTATCACCGATTTCGAATCGCTGTCATTAGTTTTTAATTAATTTCGATAAAAATTTACGCAATATGAAAAAGCAATTGCTCATTGGAGCATTATTTCTTTCTGTTGGATTTGTGGCTTGTAATCAAAAGGCGGCAACAACAGAAAAGCAAGCAGATGTGCTGGTAGAAAACATGGACACTACCATTAATCCTGCTGATGATTTCTTCGGATATGCTTGTGGTGGCTGGATTAAAAAGAATCCTATCCCTGCCTCTGAAAAAGGGTTTGGCATCTGGACGATGGTTATGAATGAAACTTACAATCGTACTAAAACAATCAGCGAAGCAGCAGGGAAAGCGGAAGCTGCAAAAGGAAGTATCGAACAAAAAATTGGCGATTTCTACTTTACGGGTATGGACACCGTTAGTATTGATAAGAATGGTATCAAGCCTTTAAAATCTGAAATCGATGCGATTAATGGTATCAAAACAAAAGAAGATGTACTCGCTATTGTAGCTCGTATGCAGGTGTATGGTGCATCTCCTTTCTTCAGTGCTTACGTTTATCAAGATGAGATGAACAGTGAGCAAGTGACCTTGCATATAGGTCAGGGAGGAATTGGTTTACCCGACAGAGATTATTACTTCAATAACGATGCTCGTACAAAGAACATCCGCGAAGAATACAAGAAGCATATCGTCAACATGTTTAAATTGATGGGGCAAGATTCGACTACTGCAACTACTAACATGAATAAAGTATGGGACCTTGAACTTTCATTCGCAAAGGCTTCACGTAAGTTAGAAGACCTTCGAGATCCATATGCTAATTACAACAAGAAAGCAGTATCTGAGTTAAATAAATTAACGCCTTCTATTAACTGGAGTACGCTATTTTCAGGAATGAAAATGCAAAAAGTAGATACCGCTATTGTAGGCCAGCCAGAGTTTTTAAAACAAATGGAAGCCTCTATCAAGTCCGTATCTATTGATGATTGGAAAGCGTATTTCAACTGGTGTTTGATTAATGCTTATGGAGATTATTGCGGTAAAGCGTTCGAACAAGAAGCATTTAACTTTAATGGAAAAATTCTTAATGGAGTAAAAGCACAGCGTGAACGTTATAAGCGTGTATTGGATGAAGAAGAATCATGCATGGGAGATTTGCTAGGACAACTATATGTAAAGAACTATGTTTCGCCATCAGTAAAAAAGCGTTATCAGGATTTAACTACCAACATAATAAATGCATACCGTGACCGCATTAAAGGATTAGATTGGATGAGCGCAGAAACAAAAGAGAAAGCAATCAACAAATTAAATTCAATTACTGTTAAATGTGGCTATCCAGATAAGTGGAAAGATTATTCTTCACTATCAATCAGCAGAGATGCATACGTAACGAATGTTATGAATAGTCATATCTGGGCGCATGAATACCAGATTTCTAAATTAGGCAAGCCAGTAGATCGTACAGAGTGGGATATGACTCCTCAAACGTACAATGCATATTACAACCCTTCTAACAACGAAATCGTTTTACCTGCAGCTATTTTCATTATCCCTGGATTACCTGATTCATTAGCGGATGATGCAATCATTTACGGATATGCAGGGGCATCTACTATCGGTCACGAGGTAACGCACGGATTTGATGATCAAGGAAGACAGTTTGATGAAAAAGGAAATTTGAAATCGTGGTGGACAGTTAACGACGAAAAAGAATTTAAAAATAGAGCGCAAAAAATCATTGATCAATTTAATAACTTCAAAGTGTTAGATAGTTTGCATGTAAATGGAGAAGCAACGCAAGGTGAAAACATTGCTGACTTAGGTGGTGTTGTTATCGGATTAGAGGCATTCAAGAAAACAGAGCAGTATAAGTCGGGTAAAGTGATTAACGGACTTACACCTGTTCAACGTTATTTTATGGGTTATGCTTTAAGTTGGGTTGGACATTATCGCGATGAGGTAATGGCGCTTCGCATCATGACCGATGTTCACTCTCCTAACTTCTTGCGCGTACAAGGACCAATGATGAACATTCCAGAATTTTATGAAGCATTTAATGTAAAGCCTACAAATAAAATGTTTGTACCAGCAGACAAACGAGTAAAAATCTGGTAATAAAAACTTTTTAAAACAAAAACGGGATGCAGTGAATACTACATCCCGTTTTTTTATGGATTACTAATTTTAGTAAACCGTAATTTTTCGCATCACATTTTTCGTTAGTCCAGTAACGTTTATCACGTAAACACCTTTGCTTAACGTTGATAAATCAATCATACGCTTATGTTCACCTGCAAAATCAGCTAACTGATATTCGTAAACAACTTCGCCAAGTGTATTTAAAACTGTTACTTTATAATTCTGAGCAACTGCAGCATTAAAGCTTAATTCAAATAAGCCGTTAGTTGGATTAGGATACACCTGCATTGATTGATCAACAGAAACATCTGATAAGCCTACAGCAGCACAAGAATCTAAAGCAGTACAAGCAGTACGTCCCGTATTGCAATAAATATCAGTATACGTCCAGTTATAGAAGAAATAATAATAACCAGGAGAACCTGCATTACTTCCTGTGATATTGATAGACGCACTGTTGTAAGGATAAATTGCACCAGCTGAGTTACGATATAAATCAACTAATCCACGACACTTAATAAAATAATTCGTTCCTGGATAAAGTTTAAAGTTCACATTCACAGTAGTTGTGTTAGCACCACTTGCAGGGATATTGATTGTTGTATCTGCATAGGTATTTCCCTGAGCATCTAATATTTCAATTGTTCTGAAGCCTGAAGTATTTGCATAAACATCTACTGAATTTAAAATTACAGGATTGATTACATCGAAATACAAACCACGAATATCATTTGCTGTAAAGAAACTTCCAGCACCAAATCCGTTACCTACTTCACCCACATAATCTACTAATCCTGGAGGAAAATCTTCATCTACATAATAAGTAGTTGTACCATTGATTGTAGGATTATAATTATTACCTGTTGCAAGAACATTTCCACCACCTGGGGCATCCCACCAACGTAATGTTCCATTACCTGATCCTGTAGCCGATAATGCAATTGGACCTGGTCCACATCGAACACCACCTGTAGTTTGAGGATCTGGAGCGATACTCGTAGCTATATTGATAAAGTTGGAATAAGTAACTGAATCGGTACCGTTAGCGTTGGTAGATACTAACGTTGCCGAATAGGTGCCCGGAGTATTATACACTACTGTAGGATTCTGCAAGGTAGAGGTTGCAGGATTTCCTCCAGGGAAAGACCATGACCATGAGGTAGGTTGTCCTGCAGAATAATCTGCGAAATCGATGGCTGCACCTGAACAAGAAATTTTCTTGCTTGATCCAAATGCTGCTGTTGGAGCATAAGTTCCTGGCACATATAAATCAGATTCCCATAATCCTCTTCCGTAAGTAGAAGCTCTTATTTTACCTGTTGGATAATGAATGGCTAATTGAGATACAATCACATTTGGCATTCCATTGATGAAAGGCTGCCAAACATTCATTGTCGAATCTTTGAAGAAAACACCTACATCCGTTCCAATGTATAATCCATCAGCAGTATTATTTTGATAAACGATACAATTTACAGGAATATTCGGAATAGAAGCAGATAAATTAATCCACGTAGCTCCCTGATCGTTAGTTTGGAATACTTTGCTAGAATTTGTAAAGCCCGAATAAGTAATCCATGCTTTATTAGGATCTGTTGCACTACATGCAATGTATGTAATGTTACCATTCGGCATTGATGTAATAGTTGTCCATGTTGTACCACCATTACTCGACTTGTATAAACCACCCGGCTTACAAGCCCAGATTACTTGATTATTTGCAGGAGAAACTGCCAACTGTGTTACAGTTGCTGTATTAGAGAAGTTACTAATCTTTGTCCATGAACTACCCCCGTTTGTACTTTTCCAAACATTTACAAATCCAGAATATAACGTTGTTGGAGTAACGGGATCTTGCATCCACGGAGTTACCCATGCACCTGCTTCAGTAATCCCATTTGTTGCCGAAGACCATGTATTTCCACCATTAGTTGAGCGTTGAAAGGCGCCGTTATAATATTCCGCCCACATGTTTTGATCATTCGTATAATCGATGAAACATAGCATTCCATCACCACCCATAATTTTTGTCCATCCAGTACCTGTATATTTATTCGTACCGTTATCCTGCCATCCTTGAATAATCAAATTCGCATTATTCGCTGATTGACCTAAGCCATACATTTCTGCAATTTGTAATCCATCACTAAGATCTGTCCACGAGCTACCACTATTTGTGGTTTTGTACAAGCCACCATCGTTACACATGTAGTAAGTATTGCTATTTGTAAAAACGATATCATGATAATCAACGTGGGTATTTCCTCCATTTTGCGACCATGATGTTCCACCATTCGTTGAACGCAAGAAATCAGTTTGTCCTCCTAAGATTACTTCATTGATATTGGTTGGAGAAACAGCAATTGCTAAGTCATACCATTGTTGTGTACCCAACGCAGGTGTTGATGGCTTGGTAAAACTAGTACCACTATTTGTTGATTTATAAAATCCTTCAGTACCATAGTTCGGCTGAGGCAAACCAACAATCATATAAACATAAGAAGGGTCAGCCGGCGAAACTGCAATAGCCATACGACTTACATTTGTCGCAACTGGCATACCAGCTGTGATTTTCGTAAAGGCAGCACCGTTATTAGTCGATTTATAAAATTCAGAGCCACAAACGTAAACTGTGTTTGGATCACCTGGCTTAAATTCCATGTCTTTAAATGAACCTGTTTGTGTCACCGTAAATGTTACTCCTGCATCTGTACTTCTGTAAACACCAGCAGAAGTAGCAACAAGAATCGTATTCGTATTTGTTGGATCAATCAGGATTTTACTAATCTGACGATAGTTTGCCATATAGTATGATAATCCTGTTGGTTGCCATGTAGCACCACCATCAACCGATTTTAAAACACCTACAGAGTAAGTATCACCAGCATCACCATCACCTGTTGCAAGGTACATGATGTTCGTGTTGGTTGGATCAATTGCGATATCAGTACATCCAATCACTTGAGCTATGCGATCTGTATTTGTTGCCCATGTATTTCCTCCATCAGTCGACTTCCACAAACCACCAGCAGGTGAACCAACATAAATAATATTATTGTTATTAGGATCGAATCGTACACAATTCAAACGGCCCGCATTACCGCCATTTGATGGTACCGCAGAAACAGGTCCTAGAATAGTCCAATTACCAGAATTAAAAACTCCATGTTGTTGGTTATAACGCTCCATCTCGCGATAGGCAGTTGCAGGATCAAATCGTTCACCAGTTGATGAAACACGAGGAGTCATGAAATGTTCCCAACGCTTGTATTGGAAGTATCCAGGAATTTCTGACTCTTCTTCTGAAAGAGGCTCCCCTTTTCTTTTAGATGCTCTTTTTCTTTCGCGCTCTAATTCGCGATCTTTTTTAGCAGCATACTTGTTAAACGAATTTTGAACTTCAAAAAAGTTCACATTAGGGTCATTCATTTTCGTAACCCAGTCCTGACCGAATGAAATTGTCGGTACAGCAATAACAGCAGCTAATAACAGCGCTTTTAATCTAGTAATCATTGTGTATAGTTTGGCTTTTAAGTATTTCAAATATAGGCAAAACCAATTAAGAAAAAAAGCTGCCTAACGAGAATGCTAATGATTATGCGTAGGAAACAATCCTCTCAAACCCATATCAACCACTGCTTCCCCTGCAACATCCACATCCCATTTCCCGTTTCCATTAATATCAATCCATTCAAAACTCTTGTTGATGGATAACTTCATGGTTACTGTAATATCACTTGTCTCTGAACCCGTAATGGTTAAAGGCGAATTAAATTGACCTGTTACCAAACAAGAGCCCGCAGGAATTGGCGAAGTATTAAAAATCGGATTAGGAACTGTAGTCGCACCCGCAGGACTTTGTCCAGTGGTTACGTTATACATGGTTTCTACTCCCCAATAGCCTTGTAATTTATTAGCATTCACATTTACTGTTGAATCCTTAATTTTAAAACTACCGACATACGTATTATATCCAACAAAACTTGCAACACGACCAGTAAATGCCATTCCAGCAAAATAAAATTGTACATCATAATTTTGATAAGACAAGGACATGCGAGCATAATCGTAAGTACCAGCACTTAAATCTGATAAGGGCAATTCTAAAAATGTTTGTCCTGGTGTAATCAATTTCGATTTGGAAAAATCAATAGCTGTTGCACCTCCTTGTGTTGTTTCTTCAGCATGATACAAAACATCACCTGCGCCAATCATGGTGTAGGCATTCTGACTAAATTCTAAATAATGAGCAGCTATTTTTGAGAACAAAGGATTTTGTCCTGCATGTCCTGTTGGCATTGCAACTGGCAAACCATTATTTCCTAAGCGAGCTAAAGTTGAATCTACTTCAATTTTAATAATCAATTTTGGAGAAGGATTAACACTCGTTGGTGTCTCTTCTTTTTTACAAGAAGTAATAATTGCAAGAATGCTTAGAACTAAAAATAATTTTTTCATGTTTTATTATCTCATTAAATACATTTTACCCCAACCCTTTTTGAAATATTGATCAGCAGCGGTTTCTCTTTTTTCAATTTCTGCTCCGTTCATTCCAGTGATAACATTATACAGGTATACGCCATTTGCTAACTGATCACCAAACTGATCTTTTCCATCCCATGCAAAATCCGTTATGTTTCTACCTATATGGATATCCCCTATTTCTGCTCTACTGATTTCTCTTACAATTTTTCCGCTCACGGTCATAATGCGAATGCGGAAGTCATCAGGCACTTCACTACCTGTTAACGTAAATACAAAGCGCGTAGAAGTGCTAAAAGGATTCGGATAATTAATCACTTCCGTAATCGTACTCTTATTCACAACTTCAAACTGTATTTTATAATCGTTCAATCCGCTTTGATTTCCTGATTCATCTGTTGCCTGCACATTCAACGTATACATTCCATCTTTTAACAATGTAGGCTGATAAATAATATTGAAACTATTCTTCGGAAGACTCGCAGGAATCCATTGCAATAATTGTTGTTCTGTATTTGCACTGGATGCTATTTCAAAAGGCACAAATCGAACTAATCCATCAGGATCAGTAATCGACACTCTAAAATTATTGGTGTCATTTAATGCAATGAATTTATTTTCATCCAGCAATTGAATATTAATAGTAGGCTTTGCAGAAATAATATCTCCATTTAAAATATGAGAACCATCAAATGTAACATCTAACAATGGATTTGTTATATCGCGATTAACATTAAAACGAATGCTTGTTAGGTTGTTAAAATGATATTGCTCTGGTTGATCGTTGCGAGGATTTACTTCTACCCATAAAGTATTTACTCCAACTAAATCGCGAGAATTAAAGTTAATGCCTGTCATAATGGTATCACCAGCAGGAAGATTACGAGGTAAACGAACAGTTGCTAAATCGAAACGGACATTTTGCTGATTGTATAAATAATAATCAACTAACAAAGAATCCATATCAACAGTACTGATATTTTCAAATGCAATTTTCAAACTTACATTTTGTCCTTCTTGAACTGTATCTGAATTGAAAGTAAAATACGTTGGATTAATTGTTCCTTCTGGAACGGGATCGTAATACACTTGCCATTTGGTAAGTTGTGGCGGTGTTCTGTTTGTTCCATCTTGTGCATACAACTTTAATTTTAAGTATGGATATATAGAAGCATCGATATTTGATATTGAAAAATCTTTGGTATTCTGTTGTACACCCGACAACAATGTAAATTCTTGTCCAGCTGCATTAATCCCAATTACACTTAACAATACAGAATCAGGAGTTGCACTCGATTCGGTAGAAGCAAAATCCCAATGTACCGACGACCATGAAGCTGCTGGCCCTACTTTCGTAGATGTATAAAATCCTTTGTCCCAATCACGTTGTAACGTATAGTCTATCCGTAAATCATCAACTGGATATGTTCCCTTTTGAAAAAGCTCCGTTGAAGGATCTCCTTTCTTCATAAAGAATATGTATTTATCCTGCGAAGTAAGACTCGCATACTGCGTAGAACCTAAAGCAGCAAAGCCATTTTTTAATACAGTTAACGTATCAAATGGTACATCAAAAACTGTCCAGCTAAGAATATAATTTCCGTTAGGTACATCATTTAAAATCATATCCACAAGGCTATCTGTTTGTGCAGGATAGGCAGTATTAAACAAGAAAAATTTATCCGGACGATAACGATTACATCCAATTCGAGTGGTGCAATTAAAGTAATTATAATTCCCAAAATAACGAATGCACGAATCAGTCTGCCATGGATTTTCAAAATCGATTGAATCTAATACAGCAATAGCAATCTGAGGCGCATAATTACATCCACCATAGTCAATATTCACTCCATTAATTTCGTAAGATGGTCGTGTGCCTGAATGGGTAATAGCAAGTGCGTATTGTGAATTAATAAATTCGAAATACCGTGTAGCATTTTGACGAATAATGTTTGTCAGTTCATCTTTCTGAAATTGCGGATAATCTGCTTGCGACCATCCTGTAATTCCTTGCTTGTAAATAAACGAACTATACTTCCATTGAAATTTATTGGCGATAGCCGTATCTACATTTTGTATGGAATCGTTTGCAACACGCCAATAGTAAACTTGATTGTCGGTTAGCGACTGAGGAACAGTCCAACTAACAACTCCGTACACATTGGATATTACTGTATTTAATTTTACAGGACTATTAAATACAGCCGACGTATCGATTTCGAAAACATAATTTTTAGGGTTGGAAAATAAATTGGCTGTAGTTGCTTTTAAGGTTACTGTATCATTTGGAATAATCGCAAATTCAGAAGGGAAAACAGGATTAATATCCGTGCTAGTTATTTGAAGTGTTACAGATGCAAAATTATTTGAAGACTCATTAAGTTCTTGTACTTCATTGAAGGCATCTACTGTTACTTCAAAAGTATTTAGGCCTGGCCCTTCTCTAAAATCGACAGGTAATTTAACAGAAATAGTATCAATGTAAGAGATATAAGGAACGATGACAATAGTATCGCGCTTACTAACGCCATCGGGCATACGTCGGCTAACCAACATACGCATACTTTCTGAAGTATTCTTACCAAGATTAGTAATGGCTACTTTCACATTAAAGGAATCAAGTTCTGTAGTTACAACCTGTGGATCAAAAATGATGGATGAATTATCAATAGAATAATCTGGCAAATCATATGAGTTTAAATTAATCGCAGGATCGCCATGCATCGTCATACTCATGCAAACATTTTTGTATCCTGGATTAGCATTCATCAATGTATTGATGGTTTTATTCATCGACTCACAAACACTCTTACCATAATTCAATCGAAATAATTGTTGATGCAACTCTGTAGAGTAAGCATCTAACTCTTCAATAATTCCTTTGTCAGGCACAGCAACAAATCCAATTGCTGCTTTATCAGGAGTTAATACAAATCGTTCATTCAATAATTTGGAAGTAGTAAAAATATCTCCAACATAACAACTTTGTGCGAGTACGAGCGGATACTTCCCCTTGTTATTATAGTTTTCCGGAGCATCTGTACTTATATCGAAAGAAGTTCCTGCTGCATGACCATAAAACGTCATCATCGTAGAACCTGAATCAATCAACGATTGTAAATACTGACTTTGATTGATTTGAATTGGAGCACTTGAGTTTTTCAAAAATGTATAAACCTTACCACCAAATAAAGTATCCTGAACAACTTGCGCATACGCACTCAGTTTTGCAGCTAATACATTCTGTTCGTTTAAATCAGTACCACCACCAAAGTGTAATACATTTTTCATCCATAACGAAGGTGGTTGCATTTGATTACTTTCGAACTCAATTAATTTATTCAAATACGCAGTAATATCGTCGTTGCTAGTAGCTGCTATACGACCAGTTGCGAGCTCGGGAATGAAGTTGTTTGCGTTTAATTTGGCTGTGAACAACTGATCAGACGATGGCTCTCCCCAAGTAGGAACAAAGTTCAAACTATGTCCTACTCCTGAACGGGCATCAGTAATCATAATTCCTTTTCCTAAAAACAACAGATACTTCGGATAGCCAGCAGCGTTATCAATCATGTAATCGGAAAAACTGCGTATCGATTGAGGATGCTGACGGATACCCCATGCAAACTGATCATACAATTCGTTTACATCTACCAATAACGGTGAGTATCCTTTGGAAGCTCTATACGCTGCATAAGCATTAGCGCCCGTCCATAATGCACGATGAGAAACAATTAAAAAATCAGATGTCGCACCTGCTTGCTTATAGTTAGTGAACCTCGCATACGTATTCGGATTAGGATCTTTGTTAACTGATTCGATGATTACATTACCCGATGAATAAAACACCTGACTATTATCTATCAATAACAAATTACTTTTCCCATTGTATGCAGGAATTAGCACATTGAAATTACCGCTTGTAGTATTTATGGTTACTAAGTGTACTGTATCATTATCGACAACATACAGCAATGGATTATTTGAATTAACATTGGAAAAATTAACAACGTACTTGCTATTGTTTTGATCTAAATAATATCTCCCTGGAAAAGTCTCTCCAGAAAAATCAGTAGTGCGATCATAAGTTATTTTTACATAACCCAGGTTCATGTAATTAGCGTTAAATGGATTTGCTGCATCCGCCAATGGCTGCAACTTAACATTTAAATTTCCGCTTGTAGGAAAAATGGAAACAGGCAACACATCTTTGTTCAATGTATAACCATAAATTGCATTACTTGTAATAGTTGTCCCATTAACTAAAACACTATAGGGATGTGATAGTGCATTGGCTCCCATTTGCACCATTTCCACTTCGGGTACATTAACCGAAGTGTTGGACTTATTAATTGTAAAATCAACGCTCGCATTTTGGTTGAAGCTTACTTTATTAAAATAAAATCCTTCTCCCTGAGTGTATGAGTTATCAGCAATAGAATTTGCATCTCTATCACCAATGTTATAATCTTGTGCAGCTGTTTTTACCTCTGAAACTTTTAACAATGATGCTGTTGGATAAGCAGAAAAATTTTGATCATTTTCAATTTTCATCCTGCGATTTGCAGTCGAATTCAAATTGTAGGTCAGGTAATACGCAGCCGTATCATTAAACAAACTCTGATACGGATTAGGATGAGAAGTGATCGCATCATAAATCTGTGCATCAAATGCACCATCATTTTTGTTTCCTACAAACTCAATGAAATCACCATTATTAAAAATTCCATTTTGGTCATTATCTAATACACGAATAAATTGTTCTTTACCGCGATGAAATAATTGATAACGATCAGGACTAAACCACGCATTAACGGGCACACTTGAATTTTGAAGATCGTTATAGGTTAATCGGTAAACACCATCTTTCCAAACGCCAATTCGAAAATACTGCTGGCTTGAATAAGGCTGTCCATTAATGAAAGATATCCATTCGTTGCCATAAGTTTGAGAGAACCCATAGCTAACAAAAAAAGTAAATCCCAAAAGCAGTAAAAATTTCTTCATCCTTATTGCGTTTTAGTAGTGGTTGGACTAGTTTTTCTGATAAAATTCAATTTTAAAGAGAAAATATTGGAATACAACGTACCTGCTGCGCCAGTAAAGTTGGTTAAGGCGTAATCGATAGTTACATTTTTAATTTTAATTCCCGCTCCAATACTAGGTTGTGCAATCGTAGAAGTGGATGCATCAATATTCTGTACGGTTTGAATATTCGCTACTCCTCCACGCAAGAAAATAAAATCATCATAGGCTAATTCTAATCCACCTTTTGGATCAATACTTACTACATCTGACTTAATAGGAACATTTCTTTTCCCATCAAAGGTAAAATCCAAATCGACCATAGGCGTAGCCGTTACCTTCTTTGAAATATTAAATTTATAAGAAACACCGCCAATCAATTTAGGAAGCGTTACTTCAAGTCCGTTCTGTGGAATTTCATTTCCTGTTTGAGCAAAAACATCTTGTAACGATTCAGTATTATACGACCATGCGTTAAATGTAGATGTAATGTCTTTTCCCATCAATCCAAAATTCCAACGGTCATGCTCATACTGTAATCCGGCATCTAATCCAAAGCCCCACGCATTTGCAAAATCACCTACTTTTCTGTGAATCACTTTCACATTTCCACCTGCTGAAAGTCCTTTCACTTTTAAAGTTTGTGCATACGAAAATAAAAACGCATAATCAGCAGAAGAAAAAGTTTTTAATCGATCGTAATCAATATTACCATCTTTATCAATCAAATCGGTTGAATCAATAATATCATCAATAGCAAAACGAATAAAAGAAGCACCGATCGTTCTTGTTGCATCAATAGGAGCAGCGAATGAAGCGTAATCATATTTACCAATACCTCCGAAATATTCATTGTGCATCACAAACAATTGCAAGTTGCTTTTTACTCTCACTAAGCCTGCAGGATTCCAGAAGCCGGCACTGGCATCCCCAACTACTGCCGACTGCGCACCACCGAGTGCAAGTCCGCGGGCACCCACACCAATCGATAAAAATTCGTTACTGTATTTAACCTGTGAAAATGTCATTCCTGGGATGATTAATCCGATAAGAACAAACACTGCTTTGTTTATTGAAGTCATTAGCGATAATTTAATTTACTACAACGGAAAACGAAACAATAAATTTCGTCGGCCGAGAATAATCCGTATACAAATTTGTAGAATACAAGGATAAGTTTAAAGTTAAAAAAAAAAGGTTGTAAACAATATATCGTTAGATAAATTTACATTTGCATTATGATTAAACATTTACCCAATGCCATGACCCTTGGCAACCTATTATGTGGTTGCATCGCGATTGTTGCAATCATGAACGGTGATATGGGATTATCTGCAACAATGGTACTTCTTGCAGGTATACTAGACTTCTTCGATGGATTTGTAGCAAGGTTAGTAAAATCAAGCTCTGAGATGGGCAAACAGCTCGACTCTTTAGCAGATATGGTCACTTTTGGAGTTGTTCCAGGACTGACACTTTTTCATCTGTTTTCAGGATCGATGCTTAGCTTAAGTGAGTTAAGTGTGGAGTCGACATCTCCCGCATATATGCCCTATTTTATGTTTAGCGTAACATTGGCCTCTTGCTATCGTCTGGCAAAATTCAATATTGATAGCCGTCAGGCAAATTATTTCATTGGTGTACCAACACCCTTAAATGCGTTGGTAACGGTGGGGATTCCATTCATCGCATATGACAATCCTGCCTTTGGAAAATATGTACATAATCCTGCCTTGTTAATTGCCTATGCTATGATTACGTCCTATTTGATGCTGGCAGATATTCCGATGATTTCCTTGAAAGTGAAGTCGTGGTCGTTTAAGGCAGCCAAAGAGATTTACTTTTTATTAATAGGCAGCTTACTGATGTTAATAATTTTAAAACACGCTGCACTCCCATTAATTCTTTGCTATTATGTAATTTTGTCGACAATATTTCCACCTGATAAAAAAATCGAATTATGAAATTTATTGCCCACATCAATGTTATGCCGCAAAAGGCATTATTAGACCCTCAAGGAAGAGCGGTTTCTGCAGGAATGAAGAATTTAAACTTGAATGAAATCGACAATGTGCGTATTGGCAAAAGAATTTCATTAGAAGTTGAAGCTGCGTCGAAAGAAGTTGCATCAGAAAAAGTAGAAACAGCTTGCAAGCAATTGTTGGCTAATCCAATTATGGAAACCTACGAATTTCACTTAGAAGAAGCATAATAGAAATTCCATTATAAAAACAAACCCCGACTCTAATAAGGCCGGGGTTTTATATTTTAAACAACTTTCTGATTTAAACAACTCCTCTGAATTGCTTCAAAAAGCGTAAGTCGTTTTCTGAAAACAGACGTAAGTCTTTCACTCCGTATTTCAACATCGTGATACGTTCTATTCCCATCCCGAAGGCAAATCCAGTATAAATAGTTGAATCGATATTGCAATTTTCAAGTACTGCAGGATCAATCATTCCGCATCCTAAAATCTCCACCCATCCTGTGTGCTTACAAACATTACATCCATCGCCTTTACATAATGAACAACTGATATCCATTTCAGCAGAAGGCTCTGTAAATGGGAAGTAAGAAGGACGTAATCTGATTTTAGTTTCACTACCAAACATCTCTTGTGCGAAATACAAAAGCGTTTGTTTTAGATCGGCAAACGAAACTCCTTTATCAATATAAAATCCTTCTACCTGATGAAAGAAACAATGCGCACGAGCACTTATTGCTTCATTACGGTAAACACGTCCAGGACAAATTGTTCTTACAGGTGGCTCTTGATTATCGAGCACACGAATTTGTACAGATGACGTATGTGTACGTAAGGCAAGTTGTCCGAAGTAATGCTCTTCATTCGGATTCAAATTAATAAAAAACGTATCCTGCATATCACGCGCTGGATGCTCAGGCGGGAAGTTCAAAGCAGAGAAGTTATGCCAATCATCCTCCACTTCTGGTCCGTCACTAACGGTAAAGCCTATGCGTGAAAATATTCTATTGATTTCATTACGCACAATGCTAATTGGATGCATAGCACCTGTTTCCTGAGGAACTCCTGGTAATGTTAAGTCAAGTGCTACCGTATTGGCATCAACTTGATTTTCGAGTTGCTCACGAATAGCATTTACCTTTTCTTCTGCAACGTTTTTTAATTTATTAACCAGTTGTCCAAACTCCTTACGTTGTTCAGCAGGCACTTCTTTCATCATCGCAAATAAATCCGTAAGCACTCCCTTTTTCCCAAGGTACTGCAAACGATAGGCTTCTAACTCTTCCTTTCCGTTGGGAGTAGCTGCCTCTGCTTCCGCGATATGTTGATTTATTTTTTCAAACATGATTACTTATCCACTAAAACCATTTTCATTCGCAAATCTGTTACCGGACGATCAGATTGACCACAAGGTACAGCAGCAATTTTATCAATTACATCAAGGCCTTCTACCACTTCTCCGTAAACAGTATACTCACCATCTAACCAAGCTGAACCGCCAATTGTTTTATAGTCGTTGCGTTTAGCTTCCGACATTGGCTTGCCAGAACGGCGCTCCATCATCTGAAGTTCGTTTTCAATCATTGGTTTCCCTTGAACGATATAAAACTGACAACCACTAGAAGCTTTTTCAGGATTATTATCGCGGGCAGCTGCTAAAACTCCTTTCTTGTGGTATAAGCTATCATTAAATTCTGCTGGTATACGGTAACCGACATCCCCAGCACCTAACATTTGTCCTGCTGTTGCATTCTTCGATTGAGGGTCACCACCTTGAATCATAAACCCTTTGATCACACGGTGAAACAAAAGACTATCATAAAATCCTTCTGAAACTAATTTCACAAAATTGTCGCGGTGAAGTGGAGTCTCATTGTACAATTTCACTTTCATCGTTCCCAAATCAGTTGTGATTTGAACGTAATACACTTTTTCCATAGCTGCTTTTTTATCTGTTTTATTATTTTTTTGACCAAATCCAACAGAGCTCATAATGAGCATGATTAAACTAAATAAAGTTGCTGTTTTCTTCATATCAATATTTGATTATTTTTGGAAATGCAATTTTACGGAAGTTTTGCCTTCCCTTCTATTGCAATAATAATTAAATTCGAACAAATTCTGTAGATTTGTCGTACAGAGCCTATATTTAAACACACTATGCTTAAAAACATTATCCTTTTAGCAGCATTCGCAGGAATCGTAAGCGTTACTGCATGCAAAAAAACAGAACCTTGCAAAGCCATTATCACTGTTGTTGATACTTTAGGACGTCCTGTTGTTGGAGCAACCGTAGTACTTCGTCAAGATAGCGTTGTAAACGCACAAACTGGTGTTCGTGCCGATCTATTTCAAGAGCAGCTTTCAACAGGTACTGGAGAAGCCTTCTTTGAATTTAAATGGGAAGCGGTTTTAAATGTGGAAGCGTCAAAAGATGTTTTGTCAGCAAAGGATTATATCCGCTTAGAGCAATCAGAAGAAGTTAGAAAAACGGTAGTGATTAAATAAAATCACCTCGAAATAAAAAGAAAACCCTGTAGTATTCACTGCAGGGTTTTTTATTGCTATTGAAATATATCGTGCTCTTCAAAATAGTCGATGATGCATTGCTTGAGCAAATAATCCTGCTCCCCGAGATTCATTTTAGGTAGCTTATTGACCATCTTCCAATGAGGCCACCCTTCTTCGTCTTCACCCACTAATTCGTAATATCCGTAATTTGAAAGCAATCGGCAGGTAGCGATATGCATCAGATCCTGCTTCTCATCTTTTTTGAATTTCTTAAAGCCTTGTCCCAATTCTTGAACACCAATTAAAAACAACACTCCTTGCAAGTCAACCTCAGCATCAAAGTGTTTATTTATTTTCTGTGTCACAATATCCCATTGCGACTTCAGTTCTTCTACATTTCTGATGTGCAACATGGCTATTTAACTTTTTCGATACGCATTCCGGCGTCGGTAATTCCAGGCAGCGGATTTAAACGCATGGCCTGTGAAATTTCAAAACGATACTTCCCTTTTTCAGGAAAGGTAACATTGCGTTTGAATAATATTCGGTTATCCCAGATATCTCCTAATCCCTTACCCATCCACTTCCCATCGGGTGAAGCCAGCATAATTTCCACAGTGTCTTTATCAATTGTCCCACTCGGAAAATACGTGTTTACGAATAAGAAAATATTGCTGTACGGATAATTACCTGCATTGCGCAAGTTCAGATAAACATTGTAACCATTGCTTGTATCAGGAATGGTTGTTTCAAACTTAAATACCTGTTCTGCATCCCAATTTGCTTCAGCAATCGATTTATTCTCTTCAAACAACGTTGAATTATCGGTGCATCCTATCCAGCAAATGGATAAAGTCATCAAACAAAAAAATAATAATTTACCGCTTTTCATTTCTCTTAACTTCCTCTGTCAAATTTGCGTGGTGGACGATTACTTTTAGTTGGTGTTGAAGGATTATTAGAAGGCGCAGCAGCAGGAGGTGTTGGTGCTGAAGGAGCTGGTGATGGATTATCAGTTGCACCAGGCATTTTACGCTCTGGTCTTGCTGTTGGATTATTCTGATTAGGATTAGCCTTTGGTGCTTCTGGCGCCTGACGTTGTGGTCGGTTTGCCGGATTTGGTGCCGGCTGTGCCTTTTGCTGAGGAGCTTGTCGAGGTTGTTGAGGTGCAGGTTTAGACTGCTGAGGTGCAGGCTGCTTTGCAACCGGTGCCGGATTGTTATTCGGTGCTACCTGTGCAGGAGCTTTTTCACCACCTTCTTTTCCACTTGGTTTCTTCTTCTTCTTTTTCTTCTTACGATCCATACGAGTAAGACTATCCTGCCCTACCACATCTTTGTAGTGCATATCATCTTCTGTCGTATCTTCCATCTCCAACATACCAGCATCATCAGGCTTCTGACCGCGCTTATTTAACTCGATGATTTCTTTAACACGCTCTACACTTAATGGAACCCAATTTTCAGGAACAAACGGTGTACGCTCATCACTGTCTTTTACCTCAGGAATTAAGTTATACCACATAATTCGCTTGAAGATATCCGTCTTGCGATGAACCATTGTACCCTTTGAAAGCGACAAACGAATATTCGATTCAGGAATATCCTTAAGCGCATCCATATAGGTGTCTAATTCATAATTCAAACAACACTTTAGCTTACCACATTGACCAGCCAACTTTAACGGGTTCAATGATAAATTTTGATAACGTGCTGCACTCGTAGAAACAATTTTGAAATCGGTCAGCCATGTAGAACAGCAAAGCTCTCTTCCGCATGAACCGATTCCTCCTAAACGAGCTGCCTCTTGACGCATTCCAATCTGACGCATTTCAATACGCACCTTGAATTCGTCTGCTAATTTTTTAATCAGCTCACGAAAATCAACACGATCATCAGCCGTATAAAAGAAGGTTGCTTTTTTACCATCACCCTGATATTCTACATCACTTAGCTTCATCTTCAATCCTAATTGCAATGCAATTGTTCTTGAACGATGCATAGTATTAAACTCAAGACCTTTTACTTCATTCCATTTATCAATGTCGACCTGCTTGGCTACGCGATAAAGGGTTTTAATTTCAGCTGCTGTATCTGAAACATTTTTCTTTCTTAATTGGAAGCGGACTAATTCGCCCACCATACTTACTTCCCCGATATCATGACCAGGGTTTCCTTCCACCGCTACGATGTCGCCAACCTTTAACTCTAGGTTATTGACATTTCTGAAAAACTCTTTTCTGCTTCCTTTGAATCGTACTTCTAAAACATCAAAAGGCTTATGACCTTCTGGCAATACCATATCGGATAGCCAGTTATATACATTCAGTTTATTGCAGCCGCCGGTGCCACATGTTCCGTTGCTTTTACAACCGGCAGGAGTTCCATTTGTTGAGTCGGTGGTTGAACATGTACTACATCCCATATGCTTCTGTTTTTTGTTCGATTACCACTATGATTATTTTATTTAATTGCCGTAAAGTTAACTTTTCTAAGCTTTAATCTGAAGAATGTTCCCCAATTTAAGTGACAAATCAAGGAATAATATTTTTGCATGTGCATTTCGCTCAATGTGATAATGAGCCTTCGAAAGCTCCTCCACAAACGGCGTCATGTTTTTTGCATTCACAAACGGTAGAAATTTCTCCAGCGATTTAACCTGCTGATCTTCTAGTTTTACAAGGGAAGGATCTGCTAAATTAACCATCATACACTCTCTTACCATCTGAATAGAAGCATATAAAAATTGTTTCTGCTCCTCACGCTTATACGTGGCCATATTATCTACCCAGGCCATTAGCGCTTCCATATTTTTCGCTGGATTAAAACATAATCGCATCCATGATAAAAACGCTTTATCGAAGGTGTCATTGCCTGATAACTGCTCCGATAACTCTTCCGCAAGGTGATAATCACCATCTGCCAGTCTTGCTATTTCACCTGCCTTGTGCATTTCCATTTCCTTGCTCAGCAACAAGGAATTAATCACCTGCTGGTCATTCAATCGACTTAACTTAATCGATTGCGTTCTTGATAAAATAGTCTGTAATAACGCATCTCTTTGCTCTGATGCGAGAATGAAAATCGTATTATCAGGAGGTTCTTCTAAACTTTTCAATAGCGTATTGGCTAATTCAACCCCCATCTTTTCAGGCAGCCACATTAGTACCACTTTAAACGGCGCTTCAAAGGCTTTCAGGTTTATACGCTTGATGATTTCCGGCCCTTCGTGCACGTAAATTCGTCCCTGCTTATTCTCCGAATCACTGATTTCCGCAATCCAATCATTGTAATCGAGGTATGGATGAGCTAAAACCGTCTTTCTGAAATCTGCAATAAAATCGTTAGAAACGGGCTTATCAATTTTTTGCTTTGCCAGCGTAATCACGGGAAAACTGAAGTAAATGTCGGGATGCACCATCTTGTTACACTTCTGACAAGCGGGGCAGGTACCACAACTATCGTCCTCCGTTGGCTGTTGGCAAATCAGAAACTGAGCATAGGCCATTGCCATAGGCAAAACTCCAGACCCTGAAGGTCCGAAGAAAAGCTGCGCATGACTAATACGTCCTTCTTTTCGCGAAGCACGTAAGCGAGCCTTAACAGCATCCTGACCAATTACATCTTTAAATTGCATTGTTGCAAAAATACACGGAATGACCTTTCGAAATTGCGTTTATGCCGTCGAGAATCTGATTTTTTACCACAATTTATTCAACCGTATTGGTGGAAAAGTTTTTTTTAGCTTCAGAACACCTATTTTTGCGCTCTTAAAATTCAATCTTATGCAAATTAAAACCATCGATCAATTCAACTTTGCTGGTAAAAAAGCACTTATTCGAGTAGACTTTAACGTACCTCTTAACAGCGATTTTCAGGTTACTGACCCTACGCGTATCAAAGCAGCAATTCCAACAATTGAAAAAATATTGAAAGATGGTGGTAGCGTAATTCTGATGTCGCACCTTGGCCGACCAAAAGAAGGACCTGCTGAAAAATATTCGTTGAAGCATACGGTTGCTACATTATCTGCATTATTAAATCGTCCGGTAAAATTTGCTACTGATTGCATCAACTCACCGGCGGAAGAAGCAGCTGCATCTTTGCAAAGCGGGGAAGTGTTGTTATTAGAAAATTTACGTTTCTATAAAGAGGAAGAGAAAGGTAATCCTGATTTCGCGAAACAATTAGCAGCGTTAGGAGATGTATATGTGAATGATGCTTTTGGAACTGCTCATCGTGCACACGCAAGCACCGCGGTTATTGCTCAATATTTTAAAGGCAATAGCATGTTTGGCTATGTAATGGCGAACGAATTAAACAACGCTGAAAAAGTAATGAATAATGCGGCTACTCCTTTTACTGCCATCATGGGTGGTGCTAAAGTATCAGATAAAATTTTAATCATTGATCAGTTAATGAACAAGGTTAATCACCTGATCATTGGCGGCGGAATGGCCTATACTTTTATTAAAGCCTTGGGAGGTGAAATTGGTAATTCACTTTGTGAAGAAGATAAATTGGATTTAGCATTATCAATTTTAGAAAAAGCAAAAACTAAAGGTGTTGAAATTCATCTGCCAACAGATTCAGTAAATGGTGACAAGTTCGATAAAGATGCCAATACTAACACTACGGATATCCGTCATATTGAAGCTGGTTGGTTAGGACTTGATATTGGTCCTGATTCAGCAGCGGCATTTGCAAAAGTGATTGCTGGTAGTAAGACGATTTTATGGAACGGACCGATGGGCGTTTTTGAAATGAAGAAATTTGAAAACGGAACTAAAACCGTTGCTGATGCAATTGTTGCAGCAACTTCAAATGGGGCATTTTCTCTAATTGGTGGTGGCGATTCAGCTGCAGCAATCAATCAGTTTTCACTCGCTAATCATGTGAGTTATGTATCTACAGGCGGAGGGGCTTTGCTTGAATACATTGAAGGAAAAGAATTACCAGGAGTTAAAATGGTGATGGAAGCTTATTAACTTTTTTAGGCTTTTTATTGTTAATGATTGTTGCAATTTGATGCTTAATGAAGAAGCACTAAGCATTATATTAGCAGAAACATTGAATTAGCATGAACTATCTGGATATACTTATTGCACTACCAATAGTATGGGGCTTGTATAAAGGTTGGAAGCGAGGAATCATCTTTGAAATTGCTATGATGATTGGCCTTGTACTCGGACTATACGTAGCAATTAAATTCTCTGGCTTATTTGAAGGCATGGTGAAAAAAATGACAGATAGTCCTGAAAGAGTGCTGCCATGGATTACCTTCATTCTCGTTTTTATTTTAGTGTTAGTAGTGATGATTTTATTAGCGAAGTTTTTAGAAGGCATTTTAAAAATCGGAAAGCTTACGCAAATAAATCAGTTGGTGGGTGCTATTTTCGGCGGACTAAAATTCGCGTTAACGGTTAGTGTAATCCTTGCCATCTTTAAACCGATTGATAATCGTGTGCAATTAATCGACAAAAAAACAAAACAAGAATCTTTATTATATCAACCTGTATTAAACCTTGCGCATTTATTATTTCCAGCATTAGAAGATGTAAAGCAAGAGTTTGAAAAAGTAATTCCTGAACCTGTAGAAAAATGAAAAAACTAATTCTATTTTTTTTAATCGCCCTTTCATTTGATTCATTCGCTCAAGACTCGCTAATTTATCATCCTGAATTAAACGCAGCCGAACAAATTAAATCGGCTACACTAAAAGCAAGTGCAGAAAATAAGCATGTATTATTAATGATTGGAGGTAACTGGTGTAAATGGTGCAGAATGTTTAACAAGTTTGTTACTACAGATACACAGTTAGATTCTGCGATGAATAAAAATTTTGTTGTAGAACATATCAATTATAGCAAGGAAAACAAAAACGAAGATGTTTTAAAATCACTGCAATTCCCTCAACGTTTTGGATACCCTGTTTTCGTGATTTTAAATTCGAAAGGAGAATTAATTCACACACAAAATTCAGCTTACCTTGAAAAAGGAGAAGGATATAGTAAGGAAATCGTCATGGACTTTTTTCATCAGTGGAGAAAAGATGCGTTGGATGAAAAAAATTATAAAAAGTAATTGATGACAGAAATAGTTCCTTCATCATTTTGGATTTACTTCAACTTAAGTATACTTGCCTTACTTGGACTAGACTTATTTTTTGTTAATCGAAAAAACAAAGCAGTATCTGTTCAGTCAACATTAGGATGGGTTGTATTTTGGATTTTTGTTGCACTATTATTTGGTGTATGGATTTATAATTACATCGGATCCACTGCCGCGACCGAATACTTAACTGCTTATTTAATCGAGTGGACACTTAGCGTCGATAATCTTTTTGTATTCATCATCGTATTTAACTACTTTAAAGTACCTGACGAGTATCAACATCGTGTATTATTTTGGGGGATATTGGGAGCGTTAGTACTTAGAGGGATTTTTATTTCTGCAGGTGTAACACTCATCCATCATTTTGAATGGCTTGTTTATTTATTCGGTGGATTTTTAGTCTTTACAGGAATTAAAATATTTTTTCATAAGGAAGACGATGAAACAGATTTATCTAAAAACATCATCGTACGATTTATGAGAAAATTTGTCCCATTAAGTGATGAGTACGATGGGAATAAATTTTTCACGAAGAGAAACGCTAAACTAATCGCTACTCCTTTATTTCTTGTATTGATAGTTATTGAATTTACAGATTTGATTTTCGCTGTCGACTCTATTCCTGCATCACTTTCAATAAGCAAAAATGCATTTATTATTTATTGCAGTAATGTATTAGCAGTACTCGGACTTCGTTCATTGTATTTTGGTATTTCTCATTTGATGAAAATATTTAAGTATTTGAAATTTGGTATTGCCATCATTCTTGTTTTTGTAGGTATAAAAATGTTAATAGCTGAGTTTTTTCACTTACCACCATTATTTGCATTAGGTACGATTATCACAATTCTATTTGTTAGTGTATTGTTTTCACTTAGAGCAAACAGTAACGAAGCATGACAGGTTTATTTCGTTTAATTGTTGGATACATTGCTTATTGGTTTGCATCTGTTGGTCGCCATGGTTTACAATCTTCCTTTCTTTATAATTTAAATGAAGCTGTCTGGCGATATGATAAAAAAAATCCTGCACAAAATCGCATAGAAGATTATCGCGAAGCTTGTTTAAAAAATAAAACAGTAATTTCTGTTAAAGACTTTGGTGCTGGAGTAAATGGAAATTTACATAAAGAATTATCTATTGCCTCCATTGCAAAAAATGCTGCTAAGCCTCCTAAATACGCACGCATGCTTTTCCGTTTGATGGCTTATTTAAAACCAAACACCGTAATTGAATTAGGAACATCTTTAGGAATAAGTTCTTTATACATCAGTGCTGGTAATCCGCAGATGAATCTAACCACTTTAGAAGGATGTGATCATACAGCGGCATTTACGCTCAAACAACTTGAACAATTTCCAGATTTAAACATTGAAATAGTGCCTGGAAATTTCGATGATACATTAGCAGATCAATTAGAACGTAAAAAGAAAGTTGATGCTGTTTATATTGATGGTAATCATCGGTTGAAACCTACTCTTCGATATTTTGAAATGTGCATTCCATACATGCATGAAGATTCGTTTATCATATTTGATGATATTAATTGGTCAGATGAAATGAAAGAAGCCTGGAAGAAAATCATCCAACATCCAAGAGTAAGCATATCAATCAATCTTTACATGATGGGAATCGTATTTTTCAATCCTGGATTTTCAAAAGAAGATTTCAAAATCAGATATTAATCAGATAGTGATTAAATAAACAAAATGAGCAAACAGAATACGCATCTGTTTGTTACCTTTGATAAAATTTATTTTTTGTGGAATCAATCATCAGAGTCAATCATATATCGAGAACCTATCAAGTAGGTGCAGAAAAAATATTTGCTTTAAGAGACATCAGCTTAGAAATATTCAAGAATGAGTATGTAGCCTTAATGGGCTCATCAGGTTCTGGTAAGTCGACATTAATGAATGTACTTGGTTGTTTGGACACTCCCTCTGGTGGAGAGTATTTTTTAAATAACATCGACGTTGCGAAAATGTCGGATAATGAATTAGCAGAAATCAGAAACCGACAAATCGGATTCGTATTTCAGTCGTTTAATTTATTACCAAGAAGCACCGCCTTAGAGAACGTTGCATTACCATTAATCTACTCCGGAGTTAACAAAGCTGATCGCGAAGCAAGAGCAGCAGAGGCATTAAAGAGTGTTGGATTAAATGATCGTATGACGCATAGACCGAATGAACTTTCAGGAGGTCAACGACAGCGTGTTGCTGTAGCACGTGCATTGGTTACTAATCCGAGTATTATCCTTGCCGATGAGCCTACAGGTAACCTCGACTCAAAGACATCCGAAGAGATAATGGATTTGTTTGCCGAGATTCATCGCAGAGGAAATACCGTAATATTAGTAACACACGAAGAAGACATTGCACAACATGCGCATCGCATTGTTCGATTAAAAGATGGATTAGTAGAGTCCGATGCAATGAATCAAAATATAAAAATCAAACAACCTGCTTAAAATGAAAATCTATACAAAAACGGGAGATCAAGGGGAGACATCGCTCATAGGAGGCACAAGAGTTCCAAAATATCATTTACGCATAGAGGCTTACGGCACGGTTGACGAATTAAATTCATGGGTTGGACTGATACGAGATCAAATCGGTAATCAGCACCATATCCAACAGCTACTTTATATACAAGACAGATTATTTACGATAGGTTCCTTATTAGCTGCAGATCCAGAGAAGAGCAAAATGAAACTTCCTGAGTTAACGGAAGATGATTGCAAAATTCTGGAGCAGGAAATGGACGCTATGGATGAACAGCTGGAGCCGTTAAAGTCGTTTATATTACCAGGAGGGCACCCATTAGTATCTCAAATTCATATTGCGAGATGTGTTTGCAGAAGAGCGGAGAGATTAATTGTGCACTTGCAAAACGAGGCAAAAACGGACCCTGTTATCAGTATCTACCTCAACCGTTTATCGGATTATTTGTTCCTTTTATCCCGTTGGACAGCCAAAAATCTGAATGCGGATGAAAGTCCTTGGAACCCAAGAATTTAAAATACCTTTCAAAAATTTGTTTTTTTAGATAAATCTTTTGTTATTTTTGCACGCCCCTGCTAAAAACGGGAGCAACAAAATTATTTTTATATCGTTTAAAAATTATTAAATTTACAACTATGTACTGGACTTTAGAACTTGCTTCCCACCTGGAAGATGCCCCTTGGCCTGCTACCAAGGATGAATTGATTGATTATGCAATTCGTTCGGGAGCTCCAATGGAAGTAATAGAAAACCTTCAGGAGTTAGAAGATGAAGGTGAGCCTTATGAAACTATTGAAGAAATATGGCCCGACTATCCAACGAAAGACGACTTCTTTTTTAACGAAGATGAATACTAAATAAAAACCCTGTAGTGATTGCTACAGGGTTTTTTGTTCTTTATTATTTGAGGCGATTTTAGTTTCCTACTTCGCTGATGAATTTAATTCGCATCAATCGAATTTCTTCTTCTGTATAATCATCTTCGCCTAGATCTTTTAGTGCATCTTCCACAGAGTCTGATTCAGCAGATTTGAAATAATCAAACACTTCATCCTGACGATCTTCATCAACAACTTCATTGATATAATAACCGATATCGATTTTTGTTCCTGATGCTACAATCGTTTCTAACTCAGCAATTATATCAGACACTTTTAATCCTTTTGCTTTCGCCATTCCTTCGAGGGAAATTTTACGATCGACATTCTGAATTAAATACACTTTTAATCCGCTTTTATTGACAACACTTTTTACGACGATGTCAACAGGTCTTTCAATCTCATTATCCTCTACATATTTTTTAATGAGCTCAATAAATGGCTTACCATACTTTGTGGCCTTACCTGCTCCAACACCTGTAATATTTTTCAACTCATCCATTGTGATAGGATAGTTGGTTGTCATTTCTTCTAATGATGGATCTTGAAAAACAACAAACGGAGGCACGTTCATATTCTTAGCAACCGTCTTGCGAAGATTCTTCAACATTTCAAACAACTGCGTATCAGCAGCACCTCCACCACCTGCGCCACCACCACTGAACTCTTCATCGTCATCGCTCTCTGTATCTTCAAAGCTTGTATCTAAGGCAATCTTAAACGGTTCTGGATTCTCAATAAATGCTTCTGCTTTATCACTGATTTTAAGCAGTCCATAATTATCAATATCCTTATGCAGATAACCAGCTAATACTGCCTGACGAATTAATGTTGTCCAAAAACGATCACTTTGATCAGCACCTTCACCAAATACTTCTAGTTTATCGTGCTTGTATGTTTTTACTTGTTGATCTGCCTTTCCAAGTAGTACATTTACTAAATGTTCTCCTTGATGTTTTTCTTTTACCGCTTTCACTGCATCAATTAATAATGCAAGTTCATCTTGTGCCTCTATCAATGGTTTAGGGTGTAAACAGTTATCGCAATTCCCACAGTTATCTTGCTCATATCTTTCTCCGAAATAATTTAATAAAACCTTTCTTCTGCAAACAGAAGTCTCCGCATACCCTACCGTCTCAATCAATAATTGCTTCCCAATTTCTTGCTCTGCAACGGGCTTACCCTTCATAAACTTTTCTAACTTTTCAATATCCTTGAACGAGTAAAAAGTCACACATTTTCCTTCACGTCCATCACGACCTGCACGACCTGTCTCCTGATAATAGCCTTCTAAACTCTTTGGAATATCATGATGAATGACAAATCGAACATCTGGCTTATCAATCCCCATCCCGAAGGCAATAGTCGCAACAATAACATCTGCTTCTTCCATCAGAAATTTATCCTGATGCGAAGCCCTTGTTGCTGGATCTAACCCTGCGTGATAAGGCAATGCACGAATTCCATTTACTGTTAATGTCTCTGCAACCTCTTCTACTTTCTTTCTGCTTAAGCAATAAATCACACCCGACTTTCCAGCATTTTGCTTAACAAACTTGATCATTTCCTTCAGCACATTTTGCTTAGGACGCATTTCATAGTATAAGTTCGCACGATTAAACGAAGCTTTAAATAAGCTGGCATCCATCATTCCAAGGTTCTTTTGAATATCACCTTGTACTTTTTCAGTTGCTGTTGCCGTTAGTGCAATGATTGGAACTTTCCCGATTTCATCAATGATTGGTCTTAAACGACGGTATTCAGGACGGAAATCGTGACCCCACTCAGAAATACAATGGGCTTCATCAATTGCAAAAAATGAAATATTAACTTCTTTTAAAAACTTAACATTCTCTTCTTTCGTAAGCGACTCAGGTGCAACATAAAGCAATTTTGTTTTACCTGCTTTAATATCTTTTCTAACCGTCTGAATCTCAGTTTTTGTAAGTGAAGAATTTAAAAAATGAGCAATACCATCATCCGTATTAAATCCACGAATGGCATCCACTTGATTCTTCATCAGCGCAATAAGAGGAGAGATAACGATTGCGGTTCCCTCACTCATTAGCGCAGGTAACTGGTAGCACATCGACTTACCACCACCCGTAGGCATAATTACAAAGGTGTTATTTCCCTCAAGAACATTTCGTATGATTTGCTCTTGCTCACCTTTGAATTGCTCGTATCCAAAATATTTTTGTAACGCTTCCTGGAGCGTTGATTCAGCCAATAACATTATTCGTTAGGAAATTAAAGGACAACAAATTTAACCTATTTTTGTCTTGAAGAAGTAAGATGTTAATCATTCAATTCACAAATTATAAACATCTATTTCTTATTGCGTGAAGATACATTCAAAAACAAATAAAAACAAATAAAGTTCCGATTAAATAATAAAATACTTTTGCAGAATTAACTGATTAAGCAACTATGATATCCGACCAAAAAATTTTAGCTTCAGCACGAAAGACGATAGATATTGAATCGAAAGCTATTGCTGATTTAAAGAAACAACTTGACTCGGATTTTATCGAAGTAGTAAAAAAAATTATTTCTTGTAAAGGCAGAGTTGTTATCAGTGGAATTGGAAAGAGTGCAATCATTGCCAACAAAATGGTAGCTACATTTAACTCAACAGGAACGCCATCTATTTTCATGCATGCAGCGGATGCTATTCATGGTGATCTTGGCATGATTCAAAAAAACGATATTGTTATTTTGATTTCCAACAGTGGCACTACTCCAGAAATAAAAGTACTTGCACCATTAATTAAAAACGGTGGAAATATTTTAGTCGCTATGGTAGGCAAGAAAAATTCAGACTTAGGTCGACATGCTGATTACATTCTGAACACTGCTGTAAAACAAGAAGCTTGTCCGCATAACCTCGCACCTACAAGCTCAACCACTGTACAATTAGCGATGGGCGATGCATTAGCAGTTTGTTTATTAGAAGCGAGAGGATTTACAAGTAAAGATTTTGCGAAGTATCATCCTGGAGGCGCATTAGGTAAAAAGCTTTATTTAAAAGTTGCCGACCTATGGGCCAACAACCCTAAACCAATTGTTAGTCCTAATACTCCAATAACAGATGTTATTCTTGAAATCACCTCCAAACGTTTAGGATGTACCGCAGTTATTGATAAAAATAAACTTGTTGGGATTATTACTGATGGTGATTTAAGGAGAACGATGCAACAGAAGGGCAAGTTTGATTTGCTGAAAGCAAAAGACATCATGAATAAAAAACCTAAACATATTGAAAGCGATACCATGGCAATTGAAGCCTTAGATATGATGAAGTCTTTTAACATTACGCAATTAGTTGTGACCGAAAAGAAAAAATTTGTTGGCTTTATTCATTTACATGATTTACTTAGAGAGGGGATTATTTAATTATGTTGTTTAAGAAAAGAGACCCTAATTATGATATGTCCTTCCTTGATCACCTCGAGGCATTAAGATGGCATGTGGTAAGATCGGTACTAGTTATTTGTACATTAGGATTAGTTGCTTTTGTGAATAAGGAGTTGATTTTTGATGGGATTATTCTGGCGCCAAAAAATACTGACTTCTGGACGTATCGCATGTTATGCTTACTTGGACAGAAACTAAACATTGATATGTGTATTACACAAATTGATTTTTCTGTCATCAATTTAGATATCAGTGGACAATTTACAACACATATGTGGGTTGCATTTGTCACTGGTTGTGTTTTAGGTTTTCCGTATTTAGTTTGGGAGTTGTGGAGATTTATAAAACCTGCATTATCAGATAGAGAAATTAAATATTCAAGAGGCATTGTGTTTTTTACTTCTTTACTTTTTTTACTTGGAATTTTATTTGGCTACTACATTATATCACCATTATCGATTAACTTCTTAGGCAGTTATAAGGTCAGTGAAGAAATTAGTAATCAAATCAGCATGGCGTCATACATTAACATCGTTACGGTTATGACATTATCTTGCGGATTTGTTTTTGAACTTCCAATGGTAATTTATTTTTTAAGTAAAATCGGAATTATGTCGCCGGCATTCATGCGTAAATACCGAAAGCATGCTATGGTGGTAAATTTAATTGTTGCCGCAGTGATAACTCCTTCCCCCGACGTAACTAGTCAGATGTTAGTGGCGATACCATTATTCCTTCTATACGAAATCAGCATTTTCGTTTCTGCAGCAGTGGAAAGAAATAAAAACAAAGAATCAATAGCATGAGTTTAGTAAAAGACTTCAATGATTACAGAGCTAAAATGAATGAGAAAATTTTAGCACAAGGCGATACCAACATGAAGCGATTATATGCGCTTGATTCATCTACTTATCAAGATGGCGCCTTGTCAATCAAGACAAAAGAAATGCTTGGATTAGTTTCTTCAATGGTATTGCGTTGCGATGATTGCATCAAATATCATTTAGGGAAATGCAAAGAAGAAGGACTTACAACGGAAGAATTATTTGAGATATTTACTGTAGCGAATTTAGTTGGTGGAACAATTGTGATACCACATACACGAAGAGCATTAGAATATTGGGAAAGTTTATCGAATGAAATTTAAATCAAATCTTTTACATAAATTTTTATTTCTTCTGATTGCTATGGCAACAATGCCATGCATGACTTATGGGCAGTCAACAACTATTACAGGAAAAGTTACTGACGCTCTAACGAATGAGGCAATTCCTTTTGCGACTGTTATTTTTAAGGGAAGCACTACAGGAACGAATACCGATTTTGAAGGCAATTTCCGACTGAGCAGTCCTACTCCTACAGACTCTATTTTATGTACCATCATAGGATACAAACCAGTGGTGATGCGTGTTCGAAAAGGAGAAACACAAACCATTAATATTGTATTATCCACTAATCAAATCGAATTTCAAGAAGTAATTATTAGACCAGGAGAAAATCCTGCGTTACAAATTATACGCAACATTATCGAACATAAACCTGACAATGACCCTTCCAAATTAACGTCGTATCAATTTGAAGTATATAATAAATTAGAGTTTGATATTACTAACATCAACGATAAACTAAAAAACAATAAGCTATTAAAACCATTTAATTTTAT
>CAINEC010000019.1 GCA_903847585.1 uncultured Bacteroidota bacterium | reverse complement strand
TAATAGAACACTGTATCGCATGAAGAACAGGTTACTCCGTTCAATTGAACAGTTAAACAAACATAATAAGTTCCGAAGGCGTTGTACTGATGCGTAGGATAGGCAACATTAGAAGTTGTTCCGTCGCCAAAGCTCCATAAATAGGTTGCTGGAGGGGCAGTAGCAGGCATAAAGTAAAAATATCCTGAAGAATCGAATGAAGTGAAGTTTGCGTTACAGCCATTAACTACCTGAACAGAAACTGAAGTGCAATAACTATCTGAACATCCAGTAGCCGAATCAATCATGGTTAAACAAACCTGATTAGTTCCAGTTATGAAATACTGCGCTGTTACTGGCGTTGAATTATAGGTCCAAAGTGTATTTCCATTCCCAAAGTTCCAATAGTAAGAGGTTTGGCCACTTGTTCCACCTGTACTTTGATTAGCAAATGTTACTACACCATTATTGTTTGAGCTTACTGCAAACTGAGCATTACAAGTTGAGCCAGTTGCTGATGTGATAATTACATTCGAGCAATACGAATCTGAACAACCACTTGAAGAATCGATTACCCAAACGCACACCTGATAAGTACCATTGCTTGTGTAAGTATGTGAATTGTTTCCTCCCCAATAAGAAGACCCATCACCAAATGTCCAGTAGTAAGAAATCCACGGAGTAGAGCTATTTCCAACTGGTGTAGACTGATTAATAAAATTCACAGTACCATTTCCAACTTGAGAATACGCAAACTGCGCATTACAATTTGCAGTAGCACTAATTGTAACAGTAGTAAAAACAGTATCTACGCAACCGTTAGCGAACTGAGCAACTAAATAAACATTGTATGTTCCCGCGTTATTATAAGTATACACAGGATTGCTTTGTGTTGAAGTTCCACCGTTACCAAACCACCATTGGTAAGAAGTAATATTGCTCGTAGCTTGTACAGCTGAAAAGGCAACAGTAGTAACACCGCTTACCTGATAGCCAATCCCCACAGAACATGTTGCCCCTGATGCGCCAGATACTAATATTGAATCGCAAAACGAAGTTTGACAATTGCTCAATGAATCATAAGTGTATAAACAAACGCTTACATATCCGTTTGTGTTATACTGATGAGTTGGATTTGTAGCATAAGAAGATGTTCCATCTCCAAATGACCAATAGTAAACAGCGAACGGTGAATTAGCTACACTCGTATTTGTAAAGGAAACAGATCCATTACTATTTGATTGCGCAGTAAAACTTGCCGTACACTGAGCATTTGCCTGACCTGAAAATAAAATTCCCAAGAACAGAATAATCAATGTGTAAAGTTTAATGTTTTTCATGTGTGTTATTTTTATGATACAAATTTACTCTTATTACTGAAATTGGTTCTATCAACTTTATACTTTTATTACGCTCCCAAAACTAATTCAATAGCGCATCCATCCAGTTTTCATAGTTGATGATATAGGTTTCAGGATTTATTTCCTTACGCATCCAACTTTGTTTTTCTTTTATTTTTTCGATCAGATTTTTATCTTTTTTAATGGCTATTGTCTTTTCAAGTCGCTTAAGCAACGAAAGCACCTCTTTCTCGGCTTTGTTTTCTTCGGATGCCAGCGCTGCTTTAAATCCTCTATTGGTTTGTTCTAACTTATAAATTAATACATCGTATTGCTGCATCTGGTAACGAGTGATTAATTCGCAAACGGTAATTTTTAATTGAAGACTATCATCGGCCGATTTATACCAATTCAACAAACTGATTTTATTAAAGTGCTTACTCGCCTCTTTATATTCCTTATTGTCGAATCGTAGTACTGCAAGATTTAAATAAACGAAGAAGATATAATAGTCGTTGTTTTTAATTTTCGAATTCTCTCGCAGATTCTCGAGTATATCCATTGCTTGCGGTGGATCAATAGCAGAATAATTTATTACGAGTGCATTATAATAGAAGAAGAAATATTTATCATACAACAAATGATGAAATTCTTCCATTGCCTGCTTAAGCGTCTCTGCCCATTGCAAACTTTTTTCTGATTTATTGTTTTTGAAAAGCGAGTTCACGAGATAGGTTAACATCTGCAACTTCGTATCGTGATTACTCTTGTTAAATAATTCATGCTTCTCGAAATACTTATACGTTTTAAGTAAAAATTTTTCGAGTGCAACATATTCGTGTCGCTGTAATAATATTTTACTTACTGCCTGATAAACTTTAATCTGCAGCGAAGCACTTTTCTTTGTCTCTTCATCCTTAATAAACTTATCGATGTTATGTTGTAATGTTGCGAGGATGTCGTTGTCAGAGCGAGATAAGTTTTGCGTTGTTTTTAACTGGTAATTTATCACCGATAATAAATCATCAATCTCTCTGAGCGCTTCTTGTTTCTTACGAATTTCTTTTCGTTGTGTGAGATAATGTTCAGGATTGATATGAATGGATGAAAACGAAAGTTGGATGTATTCACCGTAAATAATATCGAGTAGTTCGTTATGCTCTATTTTCTGTGCAAGCTTTTCTGCTTTGCGTAAGTAATAACTGGCTTCGCTGATTTTATTTTTAGTTGCGTAATATTGATAAAGCGCCAATGTGTGACAAGCAATCATAAAATCATTTTCTTCGTAATGCAACAACGTTAGTGATTTGTTGATGTCGCCCAACAAACGATGCTTGATACGATACCATGCATTTTTATTTCCTTCGGGATAAATTTTCTTGATTGTTTTTTCTTCGTTGAATTCTACACCTTGCTTCCTGTATTCATTAAACAGCTTAATGTCTTTTCGATCATGCTCATGAATCGTTCTGCTCGTAAAAAGTTTATAGTAGCGAAGTTCCTCCTTCGACATCCCTGCAATTATTGTTTGAAGATGGTCCATTTTAGTGCTTTTGGATGCGTAAGAATACTAAAAAAACTATTAGGTTATACCATTAAATACATTTAGTTTTGATTATCCTTTACAACTTACCCGAACCATGAAACGCGCCCTCCTCTTACTTTCCTTCTTATTAGGATGTTTATCCTACAATGGAAATGCTCAAAATGTAAGCTTGCGAATTGATTCTATCATTGGCATTCCAGATACAGTTTATCCGGGTCAGGTGGTAAATTATTCTGTGGTGATCAGGAATACAGGGTTTATTCCATATCAGGGTCCGCTGCAATTAGCAATGGATAACAATCAAGGACAAATTGCTTATTTGTATTTCAGTTCTTCGCCGATCTTAATCATTCCAAGCTCCTCTTATACTGTAGCAAGTGCTACTGTCACCATCGATTCTTCCTTCTTCCGACCAGGCAATAATGTTGTGGTTGTTTGGCCGTATACGAGTCAGTTAATCGCTTATACACCTAAGGTTTTCAATACCTATGTGATGAACAATTTTCAAGGCGTTGAAGAGGCTCCGTTAACACAGAGTGTTTCGGTATTCCCTAATCCGACTTCCGATTTTATTCAAATTAAGAGTGGCAAAAGGACTATTGAACGCGTAAGAATTTACGATATAAACGGAAAACTAGTTTATCAGGAATCTAACAACGAAGGTGCTTCCTTATTTATTTACGTCGGCGATTTACCTGTTGGAATTTATTCGGTTGAGCTATTATCTAAAGACGAAAAAGCCGTCCGACAAATTATTATAAAATAAACCCGAGTGACACAGCAAAGGTGAGGGGGGGAGAAGTGTAGCGAAGCCTCGCTACTACTTTACCCCCCTTTTTTTGACCTCCCTAAATCCCTCCGAAGGAGGGACTTGTTATCGGGTTCAATTATAAAGCTCCTATTCTATACAGAGGTGGGAGAGGTCTTCTGCTTTTTTGACCTCTCTAAATCTCTCCTAGCGAGGCTTCGCTAGGAGAGACTTGTAATCAGGTTCAATAATAAAAACATTATAACTCTCCTCTCCTTTGGATCCCGATAGCTATCGGGAGCACTTTATTCTTTTGCATACAAATTTTCTCCTTGATAAAATTGTTACAAATTCAGTGATTTCCTTACAAGCTCGGAACTTCTAAATTTGCTTAACACAATTTTATCTTCGTCAAAAACCGAATAAACTGAGGCCGTGCAATTATTGCTGTTTTAAGTTAGATAAGAATGTCCGCCTTAAAATTATTGTGGAATTAAGATGCAGAAGTAAGCAACGATTAGAAATAAGCGGTGTTTGAGTCCCGTAGTATATTTTCACTACGGGATGAGTTCGATTATTTCCGTTGCGCACGTAGGCAGCTCCGCAATAATTTTACAGCGGTGGCATTTTTGCCAACTTTTTTTGCGACAGAAAAAAGTTGGAGCCTGTACGGCTGGAGTACTGAAAAGCAATATTAATAGGCTTTATTTTATAAAACCCTGCATTACATTGTTAGATGGGCAGTAAGAGGTCTAAATCTAACACCCAATCTTATCAACCCTCTTCTGATGTCTACCGCCTTCAAAAGACGCAGCTAAAAAGGATTTTAAAATTTCGTGGCCTGTTTCGCTGCTCACAAAGCGCGCAGGAATACAAACCACATTTGCATCGTTATGTTGACGTGCAAGAGATGCGATTTCTGGTAACCAGCATAAAGCTGCTCTGATTGATTGATGCTTGTTCGCCGCAATGCAAACGCCATTGGCGCTTCCGCATAATAACACCCCTAATGAACCAGCATTATTTTCTACACTCGTTGCAACTGCGTGTGCAAAATCTGGATAATCGACGCTATCTAAACTATACGTTCCTTTGTCTTCTACTTCGTAATTAGAATCGATTAAATATTTTTTCAATTCTTCTTTCATTTCAAATCCTGCGTGATCGCAACCAATAAAAATTTTCATGGGGTATAATTTTCTGATGTCGAAAATACAAATTAAAATTATTGCATGTTGCTAATTATTATTTTTGCGCCAATCAATCTAACATTATGAAAAACAGTACCCGATTATTATTAATTGCTTCCTCTTTATTATTCATTATCTCTTGCGGAAAGAAAGAAGAAAAACACATCGAAAAAAGAATCATCATCAAAGAAAATAATTGGATTGACTTGACTTATACTTTCGATAGTACTACTTTATATTGGCCAAACAATGTATGCGGCTTCGAACATAAAGAAGATTTTAAAGGAACAACCCCTGGAGGATATTTTTATTCTTCATACAGCATATGTACTCCTGAGCACGGTGGTACTCACATAGATGCACCAATCCATTTCGCAAAAGATCATTTAACAGTTGATAGTATTCCATTATCGAGTTTAAGCGGACGAGGAATTATAGTAGACGTATCTGAGAAAGCATTAAAGAATAGAGATTATTTAATTTCTGTTGCTGATTTACAAGAATGGGAAAAGGCCAACGGAGAAATCAAAACAGGTACTATTATTTTATTTAGAACAGGCTACGGACAATTTTATCCGAACCGTGAAAAATACTTTGGATCTGCATTAACAGGCGAAAAAGCAATTCCGGAATTACACTTCCCTGGGATTAGTCCCGAGGCTGCGACTTGGTTAGTAAAAACTAAGAAAGCAAAAGCGGTAGGATTAGATACACCAAGTATGGATTACGGACAATCGAAAGATTTTATGACACACCGCATTTTGTTAGGTGCAAATATTCCGGGATTTGAAAATGTAGCTCACTTAGACCAGCTTCCACTAAAAGGCTTTGAGATTATGGCTTTACCAATGAAAATTGGTGGCGGTAGCGGTGCTCCTTTGCGTATAGCCGCTAGTGTTATGGAAATGGAAGAATTGAAATAAAACAATTCAAAAAACCACGTTTTTCATTTTTTAAAATAATAATAGGGAGATTTTGTTATCTTTGATAGTATCAAATGATACTATCATAATGAAGCCTCCATATACTATTACGTCGGAAATACTGAGCCTGGTATCTGCAATTTCTCAAAAAATAGGAGAAGCAAATGCGAAGTATATTGTAAGGCAAAACCCTAAGCTTCGCAAGCAAAATAAAATTAAGACCATTCATTCCACGCTAGGAATTGAAGGCAATACATTAACAGAAAAACAGATTACTGCGTTAATAGAAAACAAACGTGTTGCTGGTCCTGAAAAAGATATTAAAGAAGTAATAAACGCACTTACTGTTTACAAGGATCTCAAAAGTTTTCGATATTCTTCAGAAAAAGATTTTTTAAAAGCGCATAAATTATTGATGACTGGTTTAATTGAAAAACCTGGGACTTATAGAACAAGGGGAGTTGGAATTGTAAAAGGTTCACAAGTGGCACACATTGCACCTCCGCATCATAATGTGAAATTTTTAATGCGTGATTTATTTGCCTATTTAAAATCTGAGGCGGATTCATCATTAATTAAAAGTTGTGTTTTTCATTATGAAATGGAATTTATACATCCATTTATTGATGGCAATGGAAGAATGGGGCGCTTATGGCAAACGCTTATTCTTATGAATGAATTTCCGTTGTTTGAATTCCTTCCATTCGAAACGTTGATTGCAAAAAATCAAAAAGAATATTATCGCGCACTATCCGCATCAGACAAAGAAGGTTCATCTACAAAATTCATCACTTTCATGTTAAAAATAATCGATGAGTCATTATCGTTGTTACTTGAAAATGGAACCCGAAAATTAAATGAGTCAGAGCGTTTAGAATTATTTTTAGAACACCATACAAACAGTTTTACTCGCAAAGACTATTTGAAGCATCATTCCGATATTTCTTCTGCTACTGCTAGTCGCGATTTAAAATATGGTGTTGCTCAGAAATTAATTTTAATGATAGGCGATAAAAAAACCGCCATCTATAAAAAGAAAAAATAAAATTATTCAAGTCGTTTATTTCGCCTTCGCGTACGGTAATCGGGCTATTAACTCCGTCGAGTAATACCCATCAATGCCTAAGCTACAAATGGAGTTTGCTTTATCCGCTTCGATAAATCCATCGGCAGCAATACTATTTTCCGGAACAGAAATTATCACGACTTCACCAATCACAAAAAAAGTGTTGTTGTGTTTAATAGGAATAATCTCTTTTAGTTTCATTCCGTATTTAATCACGCTCTCTTTTACAAACGGAGCTGTAAATCCCTCAACATATTCTTCTGTAAATCCACAAGCATTAAACTCGCTCACACCTTCAGGATATTTTGCGCTTGTCTGATGTGCTTTGTCTACCCAGTCAATGTGAATATGATTAATGGTATAAAATCCCGTAGACTCAATATTAGCAAGCGTGTGCGGTGCCGCTTCTAACGGACGATTAACAAATCCGATTAACGCAGGATCTGCTCCTAAATGAACAATGTTAGAGAATATAGCAAGGTTTGAAATGCCTTCTTTGTTTTTAGTTCCTATTAAACTCGCCGACTTAAATCCGCTTAATGAATTAATTAGATTCGCACGATAAAAACGGTCATAGCTATTGAGTTCTTCAGGACTAATCAGCATAAACTAGATTTTTGATAACTCCCCTTTCAAGTAGTCAATCACATTTACTTCTGTAGCATCGATGTTTTTAATTTCAGAAACATACCAGCTAATCCAATCACCTAAATGCAATAAGTAAATGCTACGTTGTAATTGCGTACTACCCTTCGACGGTAATTCGATGTAGTTAGGAGTATATTTCAAAAATACTTCCTTGCTGATTTCCATTCTTTTTTGCGTACGAGAATAATCATCTTCACTTCTAAACATTAACACTACCACTTCCGGGTGTGCTTCTGTCCAACCCACTAATTCATTATGATTCATCTCTGGCAATACATGATGCCAGCAAAGCATTTTACTATTTTCGTTTATCTGCTGACGTAAACGTACCGCTACACCATCATAACGAGCCTCGCAATAAATAACAGGCATTTTGCCAACCAACGATTCAGCCACTGCGCGCGCTTTATTTCGAATAGTTACTTGTTCTTTATCCAACAATTCAATTGTTGCTGCTAGATCAGCTCTATGAGATGTTGACATTAACTGATGAAAGTCTAAAATATAAAACAACTGCGTGAACGAATATCCGAAGCAAGAACGAGGAGGATTACCACCAGGAATTAAAATCATATCGCAGCCATTCGACTCCGCCATTTCTTTAATCTTTCCACCAGAAGTAACACAACAAATTTTTGCGTTTTGCTTTAATGCAGCTTCCATTGCTTGAACCGTTTCTTCTGTATTACCTGAATAAGAAGAAATGATGACCAACGTGTTTTCATTCACAAAAGCAGGAATAAAATAATCCTTGTTTACTAAAACAGGCACTGCGATTTCTTTTTCTACGATCTGCGCGAATACAGATCCTCCTATCCCTGATCCACCGAGTCCTGTGATTAATACATTTTGGATTTTATTTTTTGCTGCACTTAATTGTGCTTTTTCACCTATTGCAATTGCCTCGCGCATCTGCTGCGGAAAATTGGCTATTCTTTCGTTCATTAACATAACTGTCGTTTTTTAAGGATAGCAAATATACAACAGGATGTGAGAAAATCATCATGCTTTT
The DNA here is from genome assembly GCA_903847585.1 of uncultured Bacteroidota bacterium. Classification (GTDB taxonomy): domain Bacteria; phylum Bacteroidota; class Bacteroidia; order AKYH767-A; family OLB10; genus CAINEC01. The sequence goes on along the minus strand of CAINEC010000019.1, from coordinate 1 downwards.
T
>CAINEC010000018.1 GCA_903847585.1 uncultured Bacteroidota bacterium | reverse complement strand
GCTTTTTAGTCCAAAGCGACTAAACAATTTTTGCGCACATTCCAGAATTCTACAGTCGTTAGACACGTGTGTAATAGTTTAAAAAGGTATTTACGGCCAGGGGACTCCCTTTCCGGCCGCAAAACTACGGAAACTTTTAACACAAAAAAAGTTTCCTTGAAAAATATTTTTAGGGGGTAGTGTAAAACAGTTGGATGGGATAGGGGAAAGGAGTAAATTTGATGATTGCCACTATTTAGTTGAGTCTCTATAATCGGGGATGTGTTTGATAGGAAATTTGGGTTGCAATTTTGATATACCATTAGTTAAAAACACAATTGTGAATAAAGAAGTTGAAACTAGAAAATTATTCGTTGACTACCTGAAAAGCAATTTAGGTTATGACGACTCCTCTTTCATTGTAGAAAAAAGAATCAGTGAATTTATTATCGATTTAATAATATTTGATAGCAAAACACTTGATATAAATCCTATTGCAATTATTGAGTTCAAAAAACAATCATTTGATATTAATGGCTCTTTGCACCAAATTAAGAAATATCTTCAGGTTATTAATATACCTAATTTGCCTGCGTTTCTTGTGGAAAAAGATGGCGTTTTTGTTTTACAAGCATATGGATGGCAAAAAATTGATATAAAAGATTTTCCAAGTTTTCAAAAAATAAAAAAACAAAATGATTGGACAATTATATGAAGACATTGTTGATATTCTTCATAAAGATGCAGGATGTCTTAGCCACTTGATTACGTAGAACTGACATCAAAGATGCTTTTATGAAAGTGATTGCATAATTTTTAAATCAATAATACTTGTTCTTAATTGATCTCTAAAAATAAGTATAAGGATTTAAACATTATTAAAGATATTTGTGGAAATTTTCACCAACTTGATTTAAAACATTAAAAAATAAAATTATTAGCTAATTATGGCGAAAAAGCAAAAAACAACTGATACGTTAAACCTAGAATCCATTCTGATGAATTGTAGGGAATATTTACGAAGTAATGCTTCGTTGAATGATAAAAGAGACTTGCTTTTAACGCTTGTATTCTTGCGATTTATCGGAGAAAAGTTTGAGAATACTCAAAATGAAATGAGACAAAATTGTCTTGATGAAGGTGTTACAGATGAAGGTTTAATAAAAGCGTTTTTGGATAGCCCGGCACGTTACACAGGAATCGCATTTGTTCCAGAAAAGGCCCGATGGTCAATGATTATTGATCAACCTGCTTCAAAATTGAATGCCACTCTTGATGATGCTATTCAAGAACTTGAAAATAGTGGAGAAGAATTGAAAGGATGTATTCGTATTGGATTGTTTACACAAATTAACCTCGAAACCAACGTTATTAAAAAGGTTGTTGATGAGGTCAATAAAATTTCGCATAAAACTTTTGGTGAGGAAAAAGATTTGATTGGTCGTGTGTATGAGTATTTCTTAAAGTCTTTTGCTGTGAATGCAACCAAAGAAGAAGGCGAATTTTATACACCTCATGATATAGTTGAGTTGATAGCAGCTTTTATTGAGCCCTATGACGGAACGCTTTATGACCCTTGTTGTGGTTCGGGAGGTATGTTTATTCAGTGTGCAAAGTATGTAGAAGCAAAGCAAGGTGACATTAAAATGGTTAATGTGTATGGACAAGAGAGAGATCCAGCAACTTATCGGCTAGCTAAAATGAATCTTGCTATGCGTGGTATCTCACATCATCTTGGAGAAAAGAATGCCGATACATTTTCAAATGATTTGCATAGAGGTTTGGCCTTTGATTATATTATGGCTAATCCGCCCTTTAACCTAAAGAAATGGTACGATATCTCGTTGAGTAAAGATAGTCGCTGGGCAGACTATTCTTTGCCACCGGAGGGCAACGCCAATTATGCATGGATATTACATATGTTGTCCAAATTGAAGGCCGGTAAGGGTATAGCAGGATTTTTACTTGCTAATGGGGCATTGGGCGATGATGATGCTGTGGCAATTCGCAAAAAATTAATTGAAAATGATAAAGTTGAGGCTATTATCGTTGTTCCTCGTGAACTTTTCTACACTACCGATATTTCTGTAACGCTTTGGATATTGAATGAGAATAAAAAGGGCGGAATGTGGCACGGTCGCAAATTGCGTAACAGACAAAAAGAGATTCTATTTATGGATTTACGCCAGTGGACCGAAAACCCTGTTAAAAATGAGCAGAAAAAGAAAGTGGAATTGAAAGCCGATCAAATTAAACGCGCATCAGAAATTTATTTTAAGTGGCAAAGTGAAGGAACGGATGGATCCAATTATGCCGAACCCGAACTCTATCGCTCTGCTGGTTTTGAAGAGTTAGAAAAAAATGGCTTTTCACTTGTGCCAAGTCGATACATTGAGTTTGTGGACCGTGATACAACCATTGACTATCATCAGGTATTGACCGAGACAGCAACCACTGTTTCCGACCTGTTGAAACGCCAAGAGCAAAATGATAAAACATTGCGAAACGCCCTAAAAGAACTTGGTTATGAGTGTTAATAAAAAATATGGTAATTTAGTTCGTTTAGGGGACTATATTGAGCCTTGTGATGAAAGGAATAGCGATGAAGAATATACGCTTGATGATATTCAGGGAATTAGCACTGAAAAAAAGTTTATCCCAACAAAAGCAAATTTAGACGGAGTCTCTTTGACTGCATATAAAGTCGTTCAAAGCAATGAATTTGCTTACGTAGCAGACACCTCTCGAAGAGGTGACAAAATTGCGTTGGGGTTAAACACAACAAATAAACCTGTTCTGATTTCTTCAATTTATACAACGTTTCGCTCAATTGATACAAAGAAATTATTACCAGAATACCTGTATTTATTTTTAAGTCGAGAGGAATTCGATCGTTTATCTCGCTTCAATTCTTGGGGAAGTGCAAGAGAAACATTTGATTGGAGTGAGTTTTGTCGCATCCAAATTCCTCTTCCCGATATTGATATTCAGCAAGAGTTAGTGGATACTTACAACGGACTAAAGGCATTGGCAGAGCAGAACGAAGCTTTAATAAAACCACTCACCGAAGCTTGTCAAGCTTATATTGTCGATTGCAAAAAGAAGTATCCAGAAGTTCAGATGGGAGGGTATATAGAAGAGATTGACGAACGTAACGCTACTAATGAAATAACATTAACGCAGGGAGTTGATGTTAATATGCAATTTATTCCTGCTAAACGTGAAGCAGCTGATAAAGAAGGCACGAAAATAGTTAGAACAGGGCAATTTGCGTTTAATAAGGTAGTGAAAGCAAATGGCACTAAATTGCCTATTGCCCTAAGAACTGGATTCGACTGCATCATCTCAAGTTCATATGCCGTATTTCAGATAAATAATCAAGAATTGGATGCTAAATTTTTGAGGCTATGGTTTTCTCGTTCTGAAGTGCATCGGTATTGTGGGTTTATTTCGCAAGGTACAACAAGAGATGTTTTTTCTTATGAAGATTTATGCAATATGAAAATTCCACTTCCACCGCCCGAAGTACAACAAGCAATAGTAAACATATACAACTGTGCCGAAGAGGCTAAAAAAATTGCCTCTGAGGCTCGTGAAAAAATGAAAATGCTCTGTCCTGCACTGGTGCAAAGAGCCGTAAATGGATAGAGCTAATGCAAAATAACTAAAAGTATGAAAGGGAAATATTACGAAAGCGACTATGAAGAAGCCCTGATTGACCTGCTTGTTCAGCAAGGTTGGGAGTACAAACACGGAGGCAGTATAGCTCGCAACAATAGAGATGGGCTTCTTGTAGATGATTTAACCGAGTATCTTCAAAAACGATATGCTGATTTACAAGCTAGTGACAAAGATGAAATTATCAACCGTTTACGCCACGTAAGCGGTCAAACACATTTCGAACACCTTCGCAATACCTATTACCTTATGCGTGATGGTTTTCGTTACATACGCAACCAAGACGGAAAAATATTCGATATAGAGTTTGTTGATTTTGAGCAGCAAAACAAAAACAACATTTATCGCTGTGTAAATCAGTTTGAAGTAGGCTATGGACTAAAGGATGATGTTCGCATCCCTGATGTGTTACTCTTCGTCAATGGTATTCCGCTATGCATCTTCGAACTTAAGAACCCAACAGACTTTAATGCAACTATTGCAGACGCATACGACCAAATTCATATTCGATACAAAAGAGACATACCACATCTTTTGCGTTACTGTCCACTTTCTTGTATTAGCGATGCAACAATAAACAACACAAAACTTGGCACAACTTACACAGCATACAATCACTACTACGCATGGAAAAAGGTAAATAATGAAGACGAGTCTGCAAAGCGAGGTGCCGACCAGGTGAAAACCATAGTAGCTGGCGTATATGAACCCAATCGTTTTCTAGAGATTGTTCGTGATTACGTATATTTCCCCGACAAAACACACGATAAAGAAGAAGAGGTGGTGTGTCGTTACCCTCAATTTTTTGCTACCCGAATGCTAAGAGAGAGTGTACTAAATGCACACGCTGCAAACAGCAGAAAGGGTGGTACATACTTTGGTGCAACTGGTTGTGGCAAAACGTACACAATGATGTTTTTGGCTCGTCAGCTATCTCTGCGTTGTACCGAGCTTGGCTCTCCTACCATTGTGATGATTGTGGATAGAGATGATTTGCAAACACAAGCAGGTAAATTATTTCTTCGTTCAGAAGAATTTTTATCATTGGGTGCAGCTAAAATTATTGCTGATAGAGAAGATCTTAAAAGAGAATTATCTATTAGAGAGTCTGGGGGATTCTTTATCTGTACAATCCAAAAGTTCTGCGAAGAAATAGGAGAACTTAATACTCGTAAAAACATAATCTGCTTTTCTGATGAGGCACATCGCACGCAAGTCCGATTGAATAAACAATTAAAAATAAAAGACCCAAAAGAAAAAAGTGAAATTTTAGATGTGGAAGGTGTCGGCGCATTCATAACAAAGCCATATGCAGAGCATTTGCGCGCCGCTTTCCCCAATGCCACATTTGTTGGTTTTTCAGGTACACCAATCGATGAAACAATTCAAGTCTTTGGTGAAGTGGTGGATAGTTATACCATGCAGCAATCTGTTGAAGACGAGATTACGGTTGAGCTAAAATATATTCCACGCATAGCAAATGTTACGCTTGATAGTGAAAAAGTAAAAGAGATAGATGCATACTACAAGCAAAGTGTAGAGGATGGAGCAACTGAAGATGATGTGGCTGCAAGTAAAAAAGCAATGAGTGCAATGGAAGTGATTCTTGGGGATGATGAACGATTAGATCGTCTAGCCAAGGATATTATAGAACACTATACAAATGCTTGCGAAAACAAATCTGACATTGTTCAAAAAGCAATGATTGTAGCCAGCAAGCGTAAAATTGCATACAGATTGCTTCAAAAATTTAGGGAGCAAAAGCCAGAATGGTTCGACGAGAAGAAATCGCCAGATGATAGCAAGTTAACGGCTGAAGAATTAAAGGAACTCTCTCCAATGCCAACCATTGCAATGGTTGCTACACGAGGTAAGGATGATCCTGAGGATATGTATAACTACTTAGGCGATAAGCCACGTAGCAAGAAGCTTGACGATGCCTTTAAAATGGATAAATCAAATTTCCGCGTTGTTATTGTTGTTGATATGTGGATTACAGGTTTTGATGTTCCTTGTCTTTCATTTCTTTACAACGACAAACCGCTTCAAAAACAAACGCTAATTCAAACCATTAGTCGTGTAAATCGGAAGTATGAGGGGAAAGAATACGGATACATAATTGATTACATAGGTATTCGAGACAATATGATGGAGGCGATGCGTAAGTTTGGGGGAGAAACCTTTGGTCCAAGCGAGGATGATGTTCAACAAGCTTTAGAGGCTCTAGTAATCGAGTTGGATATCATTAAGAAAGTATTTGTTAATTTTGATATAAATCCATTTACTGATTCTAAAACCACTCCTTTAGAGAGATTAGAGTGTTTGTCTTCAGCAGCCAATTATATAATTACATCGACTGATCAGCTGAAATTAAGCATTGAAGGAGATAAGCCGAAATCTGTTAGTGTTAAAACATTCTTTCTTGCACATGTAAAACGATTGAGGACTGCATATGATATTTGCCAGCCTTCGAATGTGCTTAGCAATAATCAACTTTCCTTGTCGCAATGCTTTATGGCTGTTGCATCTTATATTCGAAAAACTTCAGGTGAGAAATATGATGTAGAAAGCATGAATCGTGCAGTTGAAAAAATGGTAGTAGAAGCGTTAAAGTGCCATTCGGTTGTTAGTATACTACAGACAGATGTAGAGGAAAATATATACAGCCCGGAGTTTGTTGTTCAGTTGGAAAACATAAAATTACCGGCAACCAAATTAGAAGTCCTAATTAAGATGCTTCGTAAATCAATCAAAGAGTATAAGGATACCAATAAAATAGCAGCTGAGAAATACGAAGAATTGTTGAATAAAACGCTTGAAGAATACCACAAACGAAGAGCAAGTTTATCATCTGCAGAAGCCACTACCACACAAACTGAGGCAGTAGATTCAATTATAAGAAACGCTACCCAACAGGCCTTAGATATACTTTCAAAATTAGGAGAAGACAAAGATAGTTTCAGAAAAATAGGATTGACTTTTGCGGAAAAGGCTTTCTATGATATTCTTATTCATCTAAGGGACAAGTATAACTTTGATTTTGGTGTGGACAAAAAAGTGGGTAACTTGATAATAAATGATAAATGTAAAAGTTTAGCTCAAAAAATTAAAGAGCTTATTGATGTGCAATCTTCGTTCACTGACTGGCTCAACAACCCACGAGTGAGAGCAGACCTAAACAAACAAATATTTTTCTGTTTACACAAAAACGGTTACCCACCACAACATAATGATGAAGTCTTCGACCAAGTAATGGAACAGGTAGAAAATTTCAAACTTAAAAATCAAAATTGATACAGATAATGTAAAAACACCAGTTGACCACATTATTCACATTTAAAGTTTTATGCGAAGTAAAAAATATGACACGCAAAAATAATATTGAAAATTTATGGATCGAGCTATCATCAATTAACAATATCGATGATAGAATTATAACTATTTATAAAGATATTCATAGCGATTTACATAAATATCAAATTTTAGCTGAACAAGACCCTCGTCGACTTTTCGAGTTGCTTGGTGGTGATTATTCTGAAATCAGAAGGAGTAAGTGGGCAATTGATTATTCATATGATGATTATATTGAAGAATATGATATTGAATATGATGATAATGAAGCAAATGAATGGGATTTAGAGGAAAAAAGTGTCGAGCGTGCTCATGATACTGGATATTGGTATGTAACAGGCATTAGCATCATAGAAGGCCCCGACAATATTAATTTGCAGTTTGAATTCGAATACTGTGAAGGATATCTTGATGGTATTATTGGCACACCTTATAACCAAACCGAGCATGGTGGTCATGGAGTTCTTTTCCATTAATACGTATAACACGGGTTTTGAGTCTGGCTGGCCGACATATCAACTTGAAGTTATATGATTCTTTTAAACAGCAGTAATAAATTCAAACTTTATGCTCCGAAACAGTCTCGAATGCATAGCTTGCAGTTGCTGTTTACAAGCTTAGGTCCAACAAATATTTATTTAAAAAGTATATAAATGCAAAATAAAATACTCGAAATCGAATGCTTCGGGAACACTTATCAGTCCTTAGGTCATTGCTGTATACGTTTTGAAGACCACTGGCCACATAAATATGATTTTTCAAGTTTTCAAAATGAATCACCTTCTGTTAAGATTTGTGTATTGGGAATTCTTCTACAATATTTCAATAGAGACAAAATGTTCTTTAAAGAGTTATATGGTAATTTAATGTATAATGTCATAAATAATAATCATGTATTATTTGTTTCAATTATGCAAAAGTGGTATGAAGAAGGTGGAGAAGGAATATTTCCTACCGAATTTTTTGATTTTGTATATACAATTACTGATCATCCAATTAATAAGTATGATGCAGCTAATGGAGAAGATTTAATTTTTGAAAGTGGTTCTAAGATAGTATTCAAAAATAAAAATCATTCATGGGATGATATATTCGATGAGTATTTTGTACCTGTCAATAAATATCAAGAAGTAATTGAAGATATTGCTAAGCTAGAAACACTATTTGCAAATTCGCTATGAAAAAGCTGAAAATAAAAAAAGAGAAATCAATTGATTTGGAAGGTTTTCTCGATTTATACGAGAAGTTTATCAGCGTAACAAATTGGAGTAAAGAGAAGCACCAAAGATTTGACGAGGTGAATGAATATCTTTCAAAACATGAGGTTCGTATTAAAAGAGTTAAGCCACATTCTAAATACAATCTTTGCGAAGGAACAAATTCTTTTACCATTTTAAAGGTTCCTTCCGATCAATTAGGAAGTTTATATAAATTCAGAGATGAATGGGTGTTGGTAAGATGCACATCCTATAAGCAAGGCGGTTGGTCTCAGTATTCAAATGAAGTTTATCGTCTTACGAGTCCGTTTGATTTAAATGATATGGATTTAATTAAAAAACGATTTGGGGATTATTTCGTCGATAAACATTATAAGAACAATGCCTAATGATTGTTAGAACTTGTACGATAAAAAAATATGATGATGAGTGTTCAATTTGCGAATTGCATCGGGTGAAAAACAATTATAATGTGAAATTAATTTTTGATCATGATGACTTGTTTGTTGATTTTAAGTTGGCATTAAACGAAGCTCCTGAAATGGCTATTAAGATATTTGAAGAAGAATGCTTAAATCGATTTACTTGTTATGGTGAATTTACAATCGAAGAGGCCAAAGAACATTCAGGAGAGGTAATTTCATTTTCTTGATAATATAGCTTTGTATTAATCCAATAAAATAATAAGCATCGATTTTAAAAATGAATTATATCAAAAATAAACAAGGGGTTTTAATTATAGCTTTTGATGGAGAGCATTTGTTTTATAACGTCGATGAAGATTTTGATGGAGATGATTTGAATGATATGAGTTCAATCCCTATCGAGCATCTTGATATCGATAATAATGGTGGATTAAAATTATTTACTCTGTTAGAATATCAAATGGAGTTGGGTGTTCTTTCTGATATTGATGAAGTTCTTCATTCGATTAAACTTAACATACCGTATTTATCAAGTTTAATTGATGATTATAATTCAACTATTGTTGCATTAAATAAGCGAGTTGTTTTATTGGTAGAAGAGGGAAGCGGTCCAGCATCATCATGGACAGATCGTTTGTATTTAAATGAGGATGGTTTTACAATTCGAAGTTCCCGCAAAGGCAATGAATCTGCTTCTGAAATCATAGAGAATTATGGTTTAGGTAATAATGAGTATTGGGATCAGATTCAAGCGAATGGTGAATTCGTTGAGCAGAGTTTTCCTAATATTAAAAGCGGAGAAGATTTGTATAAAGGTATCATGGAAATTCTCACTAATGAAGCACAATGGAATATGAAAGAAGAGGATATAAACTGGCAGCTAATAATAAATAACTTGGTTTCTAATTCTTCAACGGAAAAAATAGGATTAGCGCTTAAAAATATTTCTAGTAATTAATTAAATTTAGAACTTATAATTACAAGTATTTTCAATTAACATTTAAATACAATAAAATCATGATAACATTTACAATATGCGAAGATTCTTTGGTTTGGGACTATTTTGATGAAATAGACTTCAATTACACAGGATTTGTTATTGATTATCTTAAAAAGAAATTTCCTAAATTAGGTGAGGATGAGGCTGAAGAACTCTATGAAGCCAATAGTGATTTATTCACTGAATTAGAATATGAAATAAAAACTTCAGCTGCAATACAAGATTATTGTATTGGTGAGGAAGAAATTGATGAAGCATCAGGCACCTGGGGTTATTTCACTTTTGAAATAAAAGATGTAGAAGAGGCGATAGATAAATTGGAAAAAGAATTGGACGGATTATTTGAAGGAGTAATTGATAAGGTTAAACTATAGAAAACTCAATTTTATTTCAAGATATTATTTACAATTTACCGCTATGCAGTTTTACTAGCCACTAGCATTAAAAATCAGTAAAAAAGTAATGAAGAAGAAAAGTAAATCAAAGCTGAAACAAAAATTGGCTAATATTAAAAATAATCAACCTTCTAAAGATCTGTTTAAATTGGGTCTGGAAAAAATGTTGAATGAAAAATTATCAGACGAAGAAGTGGAGGATATGGATATGATTCTTTCTGGATTAAGTAAAGAAGATAGGGAAGAATATTAAAAGATTTACACCAAAGTTTATTTTTTTATTTTAAAGTATCGGGTTCTTTTATATTCAAAAGCTTTAACCTTCTTTTCCCTCTGTATTATCTTCCTTAATTTCTTTCACATCCTCAACCACCGGCATCGCCACCGTACTCGACTTAGGCTTTGCTAATGGTTCACTTTCTAAGGTGTCTTCAACGCTAAATTCTAGTTGTTTTTTAAAATTCATATTAACTTATTTATCTTTGCTATAGGATATCCCTTAAAATAAGTGTAACTTTAAATTATGTTATCCAATTCAGAAATAGAAAGTAAATTACAATCTCTAAAGCCAGAACTTGCTGATCGTTTTCATGTAAGCTCTATTGGTTATTTTGGTTCTTACTCTACAGGAGAGCAAAATGAAAAAAGTGATCTTGATTTGTTAGTTGAGTTTTCGCAGCCAATAGGATGGGAGTTTTTTACTTTAGAAAGATACCTTGAGCAAGTATTGGGGCTACGAGTAGATTTAGTAACACGAAATGCATTAAAAGATTATATCAAAGAATCAATCCGTAATCAAGTAAAGTACATTTGAAACTAATTGAGAATGCGCTTATGTTTCTCTTATGTGATTAATCAATTGAAATGTTTAAAAAAAAATCAATTGGAGATTTTAAAAAACAAGATTGATTAATTGAAAATCACTCTTCTTTTTCCACTTCCTTCTCATTGCTTTTAACCACTATCGTTTCTTCCTCAACCACCGGCATCACCACCGTACTCGACTTAGGCTGTGCTAATGGTTCGCTTTCCAAGGTGTATTTAACGATATCGTTCGTGTCGGGGAGGTCTTTGGTTAGGTCACCTTTAATCTTGTTGACTTCTTTCTCCGCTTCGCGTAAGCCTCCTTTGAGTTCGTCCTGCACACCATTCATCGCGTCTTTTACTTCACGGATTCCTTTGCCTAGTCCGCGAGCAATGCCTGGGATTTTCTCAGAACCGAAAAACATAAGGATGAAAAGTAAGATGACCATTACTTCTCCACCGCCAAGGCTCTCAAGGAATAAAACAACCGATAAATTCATTTTGCAAAGATAGAGGGTATTTTTTAATGTCGCTTACTTGGTGATTTCGTAAATC